>JAISYN010000229.1 GCA_031269915.1 Synergistaceae bacterium | reverse complement strand
GAGCGCCAGAGCGAACCAGAGCACCGTCACGACGCTCAGCCCGCTGGGGGTGCCGTTTGAATTGATGATTGTGAATATCTTGGCGTCGGCCAGGCTCCAGAAATACGGGGGAACCTCGTAGAGGAGCTTGCCTCTGGTTATGACGTACATGAGCCCGTAAAACAGGCTTTGTGTCGCGATAGTGATGATGATCGCGGGCATTTTGTAATGGTATATCAGAAATCCGTTGAACAGCCCCATCGCGATTCCGACGACGACCGCCAGGGCAAAAGCGAGCCAGATATTGCCGGAGATATAGTTGAGCAGCACATACACCACGATATATTGCGCCACCTGGGCAATGGCGGTGAACGATACGTCCATGCCGCCGCTGATGATGACGAGAAGAACCCCTATGGAAAAAATCCCCGTTACCGTAAACGATTTGAGAATATTGGCGATATTGTCATAAGTCAGAAAATTATCGGAAAAACATGAAATGGCGACGACAGCTGCCGCTATGAACAACGACAGCAGCGCTTCTCTCTTTTTCAAAAGCCTGATTGCAGTATTCATTCCCGCTCCTCACGATGCCCTGACCATTTGGTCTGTTTTTGCTCGTTCAGGATGGAGCGTATGTTGTCTTCGCTTATCTCGTCTCGCGGCAAAATCCGCGCCACCCTGCCATTCCGCATGATCATCACGCGATGGCTGTACGAGGCTATCTCCTTTATTTCATCCGAGATCAAAATAATGCCCATCTCTTTTTCCGTCATCATCGTCTTCAGGATGGCGAATATCCCGGCCTTCGCCCCGATATCGATGCCGACCGTGGGGCCATCCAATATCAGTATCTTGGGGCTCATCTCCAGCCACTTCGCCAGGACGACCTTTTGTTGGTTCCCGCCGGAAAGCGAAGAGACGAGATTATCGGCCGAATCCGTTTTAATGGAAAGCGTTTGCAGCCACTTTTTGACGGTTTCATTTATGGAGGGCCTTTTGAGGAAGGTAAATTTGTCTTTGAACCTGTCGAGGGCCGCCAACACGATATTTTCATGAATGGGATAATTCAGCACCAGCCCTTCGGTGAGCCGGTCTTCCGGAACATAGGCGATGCCGGCCCGCACGGCGTCGCGCACTGTCCGGACAGCGCGTTCCGTTCCGCCGACCGAGATCGTTCCGCTGTCCGCCGGGCTCATGCCGAATAAGGACAACGCCAGCTCAGTCCTGCCCGAACCCAACAATCCGATGACGCCGAGAATCTCCCCCTTGCGCAGGCTAAAGCTGATATCTTTGAAATTATTTCTCTTTGAGAGCGAATTGACCTCTAAAACTACCGGAGCGCCGGGGGCGACGTCCTTCATTTTGGAATAAACCGGAGACTGCCCCACCATGAGAGTTTCTATTTCCGCGATACCGGTGCCGCGCACGGGTTTCGAGGCGATGAGTCTGCCATCCCGCAGGATTACTACCGTATCGCACAGTTCGATAATTTCGTCGATTTTATGGCTGATGAATATGACCGATATTCCGCCGGCTTTCAATTTATTTACTATTTTAAACAGGAACCCCACTTCTTTCGACGTGAGCGCCGTAGTCGGTTCGTCCAGGATGATCAGCTTCGAGTCGTTATTCAGCGCCCTCGCTATGGCCACCAGCTGCTGCGAGGCCACGGGCAGTTCCTCCACGGCCGCGTCGATATCTATGGACACCCCAAGGTCGTCCAGTATGGCTTTCGCGCGCCCCCTATCCCTTTCCAGCAGCGACAGTATATTTCCCCGCTCGACGGCGTTCGCGGCGCAGATATTTTCCAACGCCGTGAGAGTGGGAAACAGTGATATATCCTGATATATGACGCTTATGCCATGCCTTGCGCCGGCAAGCGGCCCGTAGGAAACCATTTCCGCGCCCTCGATTTTAATTTTGCCGCTGTCGGCCCGCAAAACGCCGGCGAGTATCTTTATCAGCGTCGATTTCCCGCTGCCGTTGGCGCCGCACAATCCAACCGCCTCGCCTTTTTTGATCGAGAACGAGACATCCCGCAGCGCCCTGAGGCCGAGGAAATTTTTACCGATATTTTCGATAGTTATAAAATCTTCCAAATTTACCTTCCCATCCAACCATAATCAATCTATCGAATACCGCGCGCGGCTATCCGCCGGCCGCCGCGCGCGGTATTCGGAAAACTCAGCTAGAAGTTGTAATTGTCGACGTTTTCAGCGGTCACGACCAGGGGATTGTTGAAAAGGATATTCATCCCATCTATCTGCGGCGTGCCCAGGTTGGGAATTTCCAATCCCTGTTTTATATCGTCCCGTTTGCCGTCCAATACCATCTTGGCTATATAGGTCATCGCGTAGGCCGCGTCGCCCGAACTCCATAATATAGCCTTCGCGACGGACTGGTCCTTCAGGAAAGGCTTGATTTCATTCGGCGACGTCGTCCCGAAGATGGCGAACTTGCCTTGCAGCGCCTTCTCGCGGATCGCCTGTCCGGCTCCGGGCGCTCCCTGGCTGCCGAAAGCGAGTATACCCTTCAGGTTCGGATAAACTGTCAGCAGTTCAAGGGTTTTCTGCCTCGCCGCGTTCCTGTCCTCCGACACCGGGAAACGGTCGGCAACCAGCTTCAAATCGGGATATTTTTTCTTGGCGTACTCTATCGCCGCGTCGGCCCAAATGT
>JAISYN010000212.1 GCA_031269915.1 Synergistaceae bacterium | reverse complement strand
GGGGGAGACCTCTCCCGCGGTTATGACTTTCCCTCTGCTGGCTAGATGGGATGGGAGGATGCAGTTGGATAAAAACGGCCTTTTCGCGAAGCTGTCGAAGTCGAAAAAATGGGATGCACGGGACATATCGGGATGGAAATGGCTTTCGGACAGAGGGTATTCTCCCGCCGAAATTTTTCTGGACGAGGGACCGGCGTCGGTCGCCGTATATACGATCGGAGGAGATGAAAACGCCGCGGAGCTTCTCATCGGTGATTTGACTGAAAACGGCGTGGAAATAGCATTTCTTGTGACGTCTGACAATGATGAGGCTTGTTTGGCGGGCAAAAAGGCCGATTTTGTAGTCGTAGTCTCGAACGATGATTTTTTCGAGACAAAGACGAGGCTGCGCTCGCTCACGGGCGCGGAGATACTGTCGCTGCGGGGCGCCGTCAATCTTGTATACGCGAAATATGTCATGTATCCGTTTTATAGCGATTTTTACCGGGGAAACGGCGTCAGAGCCTGCTTCCTCGAATGGCCGAACGCGGGGGATTTTGACGGCCTCGATCTTTACGATAGGGTCCGCGATGTGAAATTTTCTCTTGAGGAATACAGGAAAAACCCTGAAAGATTCGCGGAGCTTTACCGCGATATCGACGAATATTCCGGCGAATATATCCGCGAGATCTTTGCCGAGCTTCCCGTAACGGCGGAAAGAGGAAAACTTCTGCACGCGGATTATGTCAGCGGATACCTTAACGTGGCAAACGGCCTGAGGATGACGTATGCTCAGCCGGAGAGGGCCTCGGCGGGCGTGTACGTTATGGGGGGATGCATGGCGCTGGGCGTCGGCGCCGATGACAGGCGTACGCTGTCCAGCTTTCTTCAATATCTCATCAACGGCAGGTACGGTACTTTCGAATCCTCCGATTGCATAGTCTATAATTTGGGCAAATATTTTGCTAACGACGAATATTACCTTGATTTTATGAAAAACGATGTAAAATTGCAGAAGACAGCAATTCAGATATTCCGCTCCGATCTCGGCTATACCAAGGGAACAAACGGACCGGTTCACCGGTATATAAAAAAGTTCATGGCCGGGTACGGACTGGATTATATCGACCTGACTCCTGTTCTGCTGGAAGCCGAAAGAAAAGAGAGAGTATATATAGATAGTACTCATACGAATCACCGCGGTTACAGGGCTGTTGCGCAAAAAGTCTTTGATGAATTCCTGAGGCCGTTGATGGACAACCGTGAGGACATCGCTATTGAAACAGGCGAACCGGGCCGCGTTTTGTCGGTTCGCGCGAAATGGGACTCTTTGAGGCGGAGCGGCCGTTCGTTGTCGGAATTTTTCCTGGATATCGGTTCGCGTTCCGTCGGGATTTACCCCGCAGACGCAGACGGCGGAGATGAAATTTCCGAATTCTCACGCGAACTCACGGCGGCTGGGATCGAAGTGGAATACGTCACGCCATGCGGCGTACCGGTTAAAGAGCCGGACGAGCGGAATGACGGAAAAAAAGCCCGCGTGATCGTCGATATGAGAAACCGTGAGATGGAGGGCGAAAAACGGCCGGATAATCCGGCCGGCGCGAGCGGAGGAGCGGTGAGCTTCGGCGATCTGGCCGGCATGGTCTGGGACAGGTATTTTTTCTATCCTGAGATAACGCGTTTCTTCAAGCGCTCCGGGGCGTATCTCTGCCTCGTCTGGTGGCCGGCGGCAGACGAACTCGGCTTGCCGCCCTCTGGAAAACCGTACGAGAGGACAGAATATCCGGGGGAGGATGTTATCGGTAAAAATTATGGGGATTACGCCGCGTATCTTTACAACGATATTCCCGCGTTTTCGCGCGGCTACCTGCGCGAGGTGCTCGCGGGGAACGATTACGAGCCCGGGAATAAAACGCCCCTCCGCGCGCCTTCCACTGTGAAATTCGTCAGCGTCGAAAACGGTTTGCGCCGCACCCCTGGCTGCCCAGGCAAATACGAACATACCGTCTACCTCTTTGGCGGAGGCGCCGCGTTCGGCGCCGGCGCCGAGGACAGGTTCACCATATCGAGCTTCATGCAGGAGCATATAAACAATCACGCGCATCAGTTCGGCGTCGGATCGTTCAGGGTGGAAAACCGCGGCGTACGCCGGCAGGGCGTCGGAGAACGCGAGATTTTCGCCGAAACGATAACTCCTCTGTTCGACCGCGGGACGATCCGCGGAGGGGACGCTGTCATCTGGATAATGGATAAGCGATATTCCGCGGAGGAGAGAGACGGAGCGTTTTCATATCTTTCGGGCTTTCTGGGAGCGGACGGAATTCATACCGTCGATCTCACGCATACCCTGCGGCTGGCGCAGAAGAACAAACGCGTTTACGTGGACAGGCGTCACGTGAATCATCGCGGATACAAAGCCGCGGCGTCCAAAATATATTTCGATTATCTGAAGGACGTCATGGACGGAAAAATTTCGCTGCCGGGACGCGGCAGACGGGGAGCGGCGCCGTTCGCCGGCGACCCGGCGCTCGACGGCGGGCAGAACGAGGAGTTCAAAGAGTATCTCGCGTACCTGGAAGGAGAGAGGGCCGGCGATACGCGTTCCGCCGGGGCGATAGTGATGAACTGCAATCCCTTCACGCTGGGGCACAGATATCTCGCGGAGCGCGCGGCCTCGATGACGGATATTCTGTACGTGTTCGTTGTCGAGGAGGAGAAGTCGTTTTTCAGTTTCGAAGACAGATACAGGCTTGTTTTGGAGGGCCTTAGGGACCTGAAAAACGTCAAAGTCCTGCGAAGCGGGAAATTCATCATATCGGCCATAACCTTCCCCGGATATTTTTCAAAGGGGAGCGCGTCCGAAGCGACCGTCGAC
>JAISYN010000195.1 GCA_031269915.1 Synergistaceae bacterium | reverse complement strand
TCGTTTTCGTTCGCCGCCCAATGTACCCTATACTCTCTGACATTGCAAGTGAGCAACTTTTGCCCCTACATGACAGTACGTCTGAGCAATTTCACGACAGGTCGCGCGCCCAGAAACACCTACCGCCAACCTGTTCATTTCTTTCAGCACAGATGCCGTGAATAAGTAGGCATCCAGCAGCAATATGGAATCACCTATCTCCGCTGCCACTGAAAACGCATCACGAACAATCTGTACGACATGGCTTACGGGTTCATATGTCCTCCCACTTGCGCATTACTTTATCTCCAGCTTGTAATGTCACAGATAGAGGCAGACAAAACAATTTCTCCATTTGCTCCAAACATGTGCCCAAAGATATATTCCGGCTTGCCGGAGTTTCGGGCCGTTAGCCGGTTCCTTACCCACGCTTAAACTTTTTCCACTATCGATTTGCCGAAAAGACCGCCCGGCCTGATTATCAGGGTGACGATCAGCAGCAGGAAAACTATCAGGTCGCGGTATTGGCTCGACAAAAAGCCAGTGGTCAGCATCTCGGCCAGACCGAGAATGATGCTTCCCGTCACGGCGCCGGGCAGCGAGCCCAATCCTCCTATCACGGCGGCGACAAAGGCTTTTGTAGTTATGTTGCCTCCAAGCTGCGGATACAGGGTGTAGCGCGCCGAAAGGAAAATGCCTCCCACGGCCGCCAGCATCCCCGCCGCGAAAAACACTATCGCTATGAGCCTGTTAACGTTGACGCCCATCATGCCGGTCATTTTGAGATTGCACGAGGCGGCTCTTATGGCGAGACCCCATTTTGTCTTTACGAGAAAACCCTGAAGGGCAATCAGGAATACTATCGACGTTGCCAGGGAGAGCAGGTCGAAAGCGCTCGTCGTGGCGCCGGCGAAAAGTTCCACAGTCTGCATGGGTATGACGGGCGGAATGGCCTTGTACCTGCCTCCGACGGTGACTACAAACAGATTTTCGATGACTATGCTCATTCCCATGGAGGCGATCAGAATATACAGCGTCGTGGGAGTGCGTTCGCGGATCGGTTTATAGGCCATTTTTTCGACGATTACCGCCGCAATCCCCGCGCCTATCAGGGAGACCGCGCTCGCTGTCCAGATATTTGAGATGAGCCCGGGCGACCAAATTTTGGAAAAAACACGCGCCAACATGCTGTCCGAATTTATGAAAGATATCCAAAGGCCGGTATTTTCGAGGGCCAGCATGTAATAACAGATATATCCGCCTATGACCAAAAAACCGCCGTGAGAAAAATTGGAGAACAAAAGAATCGAATAGACGAGCGAATATCCCACCGCAATAAGCGCGTAAACGGAACCCAGGGATAAACCGTTTACTATCTGCTGTATCAGTATCTGAAACTGCATCAACCGAACCGCCTCCCCACCGCCCGAAAAACTTCGGCATTTCGCGGGGACGTTTATACGTCCCCACGAATATTATAAGCCAAAACGCGAGTTTTTACTTGGGAGCGACCTCTTTGAAGAATTCCGATTTCAGGTCCTCCCCGATGGTGAGGATGATTCCTGGCTTGTTGAGGGGGTTGTGGTTCGTCGGATCAATTGTCAGCGTGAAGTGCGTCAATTCAAGCCCCTTGGTCTCCTCGAGAGCCTTCGCTATCGCGGGGCCTTCGGCCACGCCGGCGCGCCCGATCGCGTCCGCCACCCACTTCGCCAGGTCATAGGCGAGCGTCACGTTTCCGAATTCCTTGGCTTCTTCCTTGTAGACTTCCTCATACTGCTTGAACATGGGCTGCATTTTCGGGTCGTAATAGTTGACGTGCGTTATCCAGAAAGTCCCGACAAGTGCGTCTCCAGCGATGTCGATCATGAACTCGCCGTATCCGTCGCCGCCCACGACCTTGAGTTTGTCGTTGTCGAGGCCCATTTCGCGCGCCTGTTTGATTATGAGCCCCATGTCTCTGCCGAGGCCGGGGATAAAGAGGAGATCTACCCCGCTCTGTTTGACGAGCGCGAGCTGAGCGCGAAAGTCCACGTCGCTGTCGCGGTAACCCTCGTCGACGACTATTTCACCGCCAAGCGTTTTATAGTGCTCGATGAAGAATTCGCGAAGCCCCTGAGCGTAGTCCGAACCAACGTTCCAGAGGATGGCGGCTTTTTTCTTGCCCAGATCGTTATACGCGAATTCGGCGGCTATCGTTCCCTGATACGGATCGGTGAAGCAGATGCGAAAAGAGTAAGGATGCACTTTGCCATCCTCGCCAACGGTGACTGCCGGGTTCGTCGTCGCCGTCCCTATCTGCGGTATTTTTGCCTGGTTCACGAGCGGCCCTGTCGCGAGGTTGATACTGCTGGTGTTGGAGCCCAATATCGCCACTACCTTGTCGCTCTCTACCATGCGGCGCACGGCGTTGACCGCGTCCTCCGGGCGGGATTTCGTGTCGTAAGAAACGAGTTCCACGGGACGCCCCAATACACCGCCGGCCTTGTTCAGGCTGTCAAAGAACATCTTGGCGCTGTTGACCTCGGCTATGCCATAGGGCGCGTACTCGCCGGTGAGAGCGGCGAGATAACCGAGTTTTATCGGCTCGGCCGCGGAAGCGAACGCGGCGGTCATGACAACCAAAACGAGAGAAATCAAACATATCAGCTTTTTCATAATTCCTCCAACACCTCCCAGTAGTGTGGAACTAAAAATGCTTTCCCCAATGTTTGTAACCCCAAGATACGCGCCAAATCCTACGGCAGTCACCTCCTATACGGCATTTTGGACCATTATATGCGTCAGTCCGCGAAAAATAACGATATAATTTTAATCTCCAAACGGCTTAAAGTAAATACCGGCGAGCGATTTTGAGCGATTTTACCGAACCATTTTGCCGAATGATTTTCGTTGAAAAAATGATCGGAGAGTTGGTATAATATTTACACCAAAGGAATGATGCCGCGATGCCGCGTGATCAGTGGAAGGAAAGTGAAAGATAAATGGATAATGTCGTATCGCGCCGTATAGAATGTCTGCTGTTCGATTTTGTGGGAAAGTACACGGCGAGCGGCACAAAAAACGAGAGGTTGGCGGACGAGTTTTATCGCGTTTGGTTCAATTCCGTCGATTATTTGAGAAAACGTCACGATCAGAGCGGATTTTTCCCGATTCCCGGAGACCCTTTCGACAGATCGGTTCCGTGGTGCCTGATTCGCGGAAAAGGAAACCGCACGGTGGTGCTGCTGCATCACTATGACGTCGTCGATACCGACGATTATGCCGATCTTGCCGAAGTCGCGACCTCGCCGGAAGAGCTTGCCAAATCCCTCAAAGAGGGCAGGGTGAAACTCGACGCCGACGCGGCGCGCGATCTCGCGAGCGACGAGTGGATATTCGGGCGCGGGGTGGCGGACATGAAAGGCGGGGCCTGCGTGCAACTGGCTTTGTGCGAGCGTTACGCACGGGCGGCGGAGGCCGGTGAATTGTCCGGCAGCGTGGTACTGCTCGGTCTTCCCGACGAGGAGAATCTTTCCGCGGGAGGGCGCGCCGCGCCGCTCGTGCTGAAAAAACTCAAGGATGAATGGGGCCTCGATTACCTCATGGCGATCAATTCGGAACCCACCGACAGGACTCTCGGTTTGGACAAGCCCAAGTTGTACGTCAGTTCCATAGGGAAAATTCTGCCGCTCATTTACGCCAAGGGATCGCTTTCTCACGCCGGACGCGTGTACGATGGTTTGAACCCGATAAAAATAATGGCTTCCGTCGTCCGCAAACTCGATTTGAACGAGTATTTCATAGATTCGGCCGATGGCGTCGTATCCTCTCCGGCGACCTTTCTCTATCTGAAGGACGTCAAGGAAATCTACGACGTGTCCCTTCCTGCGGGCGCGGCGGGATGTCTCAACGTGATGTACCTCGGCAAATCCGTGGTTCAGCTCATGGACAAAATAAAGAACATATGCGAGGCGGCGTTCACGGAAGCCATAGAGGACGCCCAGAAAAGTTTCGACGCCTTTATGGACGCTTCCGGCGGGGAAAGGGCGGTCTTGCCGTGGAAACCGCTCGTGAAAACGTATTCGGAGGTTTATCGGGAGGTCGTTCGCGACGGCGGGGAAGCGTTTATCTCCGAACTTGCCGGACTCATCGCGGATTTGAAAGGACGGCTCGCCTTGGGCGATATCAACCAGGTGGAAGCGTCGCGCGCGGTGGTCGAGACTACGTTGAAATACACCGCCGCCCGGTCTCCCGTGATAGTGACGGCTCTCGCGCCGCCATATTATCCGGTGGTGTCCAACGCTGCCCTGCCGGATTCGGCGTTCACCGATGGCATAGCAGACGCTCTGATCGAGGAGTCCCACGCCCGTTTCGGGGATACGCCAGTGAGACATTGCCTGGTGGGCATGTCGGATTTCAGTTATTTCACGCGGAACCCGAACGGCCTCGACGCCGATTACGTGAGAGACAACATGCTCTTGTGGAATGATTTCTATTCGATCCCGTTCGAGGAGATAGATGAAATTTCCATGCCTATAATGAACGTGGGGCCGTGGGGAAAAGGCATTCACACGTATTTGGAGAGAGCATGGAAGAAGGATATACTGGAGCGCACGCCGCACTTGCTCGACTTTGCCGTGCGAAAGATATTGGACGGTTAGAAAAAGCCGCCGCCCGATACCAATTTTAAAATCTGCGTCAGTTATTCATGGCGCCGCTGGCGAGACTCTGAAAGGGGACAGTTTCAGCCATGACGTTTTCCCTCGTCTCATCCTTTATCCAGCGGTTTACTACGTCGTTCAGGCTGGCGAGGTCGAGTGGTTTCGAGAGAAATGCCTGAAAACCTTTTTTGAGGAAAAATTTGGCGTTTCTCGGGCAGTAATTTGCCGATAAAGCGATTATCGGAACTGAATTGGCGTATGACGTGCGGATCATGCGTATCAGGCGAAGGATCTCAATGCCGTCCATGTCCGCCATGGAATCGTCTATGAACACCGCGTCGTATTTTACGTCCTCCGCCATGATCAGTTCCACCGCCGCCCGTCCGCTGTCCACGCAGTCTATTCTCATGCCGTAGGGTTTCAGCATCCTTCTGGAGAGGTCGAGGTCGTCCGTTTTGTCGTCTACGAGCAAGACGTTTGCGTACGGGATGAACGCTCTGGCGATGCGGTTTCCCGAGCCGAGTTTGTTGTTTTTACGCTGCAGGGCGCAGAGCGATTTGGAGGTATTGTGTCCGATCAACGCGCCGTCGCCCGCTACGCGCTGTTTTACGCGGACCGTGAACGATCTGCCCGTTCCGTTGTAAGCGTCAAATAGTCAGTCACCTATGCAGGCAAGTCAGAAAGTTATAGACTACCTTCAACATGCATGGACTGCGGTACGGGTGGGTTTTTCATTCCTTCGGCTGCCTGCTGTGCGT
>JAISYN010000322.1 GCA_031269915.1 Synergistaceae bacterium | reverse complement strand
CTTTTTTGTCTCTTCTCTCAGGAGCGCTGTATTGGTTAAGATTTCGGGTGAAATTGCGGCAGAAATTTTTTTTGTACAATTAGCCCGGCTATAGAGGCTTTTTCAGCGACGACTAAATACAATAGGAGATCGGGGGAGCATTCTGGATACCGCCGTCATTCAGGCCAGTAACGAAAAGATCCTGCCTCGGAATTCACTCCGAGGCTAGTTTTCGAGCCGCGTATTTCAGCGACGCCCTGACGCCCGGGGTTTTGTACGGGCAGCCGACCGAGTCGGTTTTGACCAGCAGTTTATCTCCCTTTTGCGCTATTTTGAGGTAGTAGCGCTGCTCGAAACCTTCATCGACCGATATCGTCCTGACCAGAGCTTCTTTCCCGTCATCCTCGAAAACATCGAGGAATACCACTTTGTACTCTTTGCCGTCGACTACGTCGCCCTTCAGCGCAAAGGTTCTTTCCCGCAGGTTTTTTGGTTTTTTGTCCACGGATATCTCCATTTCATCGAACGATTCGTCGGCATATATGATCCCCGGCGCGCGGTACGCGTTTTCGGTCTTTACCGCGCGCAGCGTGTATATGTCGCGTCCCATCGCGAGCCATTTCCGCCCGTATTTCGTCTCGGCCCCGCGACTGCCGGACAGATCCACGGGCCCCGCCTCGAAAGCGGCGCAGCGTTCGAAAATATCGCGCGCTCCCAGAGCGTACCAATCCACGTCGGTCGATAGCGCGAAAGAGCCGCCGGGTATCAGAACCGAAGCCAGCAGTTCCGCGAAGCCGTCATTAGTCACTCTGCGTCCAGAATGGCGTCTTTTGGGCCAGGGACAGGGGAAGTTCATGAAAATACCGGCGACGCTCTCGCGTTCGAACGCGTGCCGCAGGAGATGTCTCGCGTCCCCGCAGAGCAGCCGGATGTTTTTCAAGCCGTTTGCGAGCGCCCGTCTTGCCGCTTTGGATACGCACCATCGCGAAATCTCTATGCCCACCGCAAGAGAGTCGTATGTCAATGTCGACAGGTATTGCAGAAATTCCCCGTTGCCGCATCCTATTTCGACGAAAATGGGGCCATCGGATGCGGTGAATCGGGGGTGTTCCGGCCCTGTCACTATATCTTTGAAATTCCAGTACATCAGGCCTCGTCCGTCTGTTTTTCCCTGGAGCCGATATGTTCGATCATCACCGTCATGCGTCCGCCGCAGACCATGCCGTTTTCGTCCGCCGAATCCGTCATGTCGACCGTTTTGAATACGAAGCCGCCGTTCATTATGATATCGTGCGCGTCGCGCAATATATCCGCTTCAGCGCAGCCGCCGCCTATGCTCCCTATCGCGCCGCCGTCCGTCCTCACGGCCATTTTAGCGCCGGCCTGGCGCGGGGTCGAACCTTCCGCCGACAGTATGGTTACAAGCGCGCCTTTCTCGTCGTCCCCGCGCGCGAGCCACTCCAGGAGTTCCATGTCGGCGTCGGATTCTCCGCTTCTGGAAGACGAAGAACCGCCGTCGGTCCACGAAAATTTCATGCGCCTCTCCCTGATGGCTTCAGCCAGTATGGAGACGGCTATTTCCTCCGGAGTGACCGCGCCTATCGCGAGCCCGACGGGAGAGTGCAGAGCGTCCACCCGCCCGGGTGGGAATCCTTCGTCTTTCATCTGTTTTCTGACGATTGCCACTCTGCGCCGCGAACCGATCATTCCGACGTAATACGGTTCGTCTCCGCTCAGTATCATTCGCAGACAGGTTTCGTCGTGCCTGTGCCCTCTCGTCACTATGACGGCGTAATCGGCCGGGCGCATGGCGGCGAGTTCCCCGGTCCTTTCAAAGGATTCGCAGATGACCTCTTTCGCGTCAGGGAATCGCTCCCTGTTCGCGAATGACGGCCTGTCGTCGTAAACCGTGACGTCGAATTTCAGCATGGACGCGATGCGCGCCAGCGGAACGGCTATATGCCCTCCCCCGAAGATGAACATGCGCGAACGCGGGGTGAAACGCTCGACAATCATCGTCCGCGCGCCGTTTCTTTCGATGTAAAGAGAGTCTTCGTTTCCGCGCTTGCCGGCCCACCCCGCCGCCGCGTCGCCTGTGTGCAGCGTATGGGCGGCATTCGCGCTCTCACACGTTGTGACGAGAATCGCTTCCTCGCCGCGCTCCAGAGTCTGCAGCAGTTGAGCGTACATAAATCGCATGAGCGGCGCCTCCTTTGGTTTTCTAAAAAAATATCATATCTTTGTTATTATGGCAAAAAAGTTTCCGCTTTTAGCGGTCCGCGCGGACCGCCGATTGTATGTTACGCTTAAATGTCTGGCTCTCTCCCGAATTTGTGATATATTATCCTGGCGTCGTTTTCCGTACGGCGGGTTGCATGAACAAAATCTCACGGCTAAGAGGAGGAATATCGATGAAAGCGAACGTACTGAAAGCGCTCAACGAGCAATGGAACGCGGAATATTATTCGGCCTATCTTTATATGGCCATGTCCGCTTACGCCGAACAGGCCGGTTTCAAGGGAGCCGCCAACTGGCTGTTCGAACAGGCGCGCGAGGAAGCGGCTCATGCCGAGCATATCTACGAGCATATACTGGAGCGCGGAGGAACTCCGGCCTTTTCGGATATAAAATCCCCGCCGGTGAAATACAAAAACCTGAAGGACGTTTTTGCCAAGGTCGCGGAACACGAGAAGCGCGTCACGGGCATGATAGACGCCATAGCAAACCTGGCGCAGGACGAGCGCGACCATGCCACGTATAATTTTATAATGTGGTTCGTGGACGAGCAGATAGAGGAAGTCGCGGACGCCGAAGACCTGCTTGGCAAAGTCACCCTGATCGGGGACAACCCGGGCGCCCTTCTCAGTCTGGATGCGACGCTGGCTCAGAGGAAGTTCAAAAACCCGTTTCATAAGGACTGAGGCCAATTCAATTTCAACCGGGCGTTAGTGGCACATCTGAGGTCTCATAAGCGCTGTCATTAAAATCTTTTAACTTCAGGCCCCTGATCGCAAATTACCATGAGATTCTCTCCGGCATAAAATTACGAGAGCGTAGCTACTAACGGCGGGCGGTGTTTTCACCCGCCGCTATATTTTTGCGCCCGGCGCCAGCTAAATTAGTTTTGTTTCCACTTGAGAGTTCACGTGAGCGACTTATTCCATTTCTATTTCATCAAGGCATTAATTAGTCGTCGCTGAAAAAGCCTCTATAGCCGGGCTAATTGTACAAAAAAAATTTCTGCCGCAATTTCACCCGAAATCTTAACCAATACAGCGCTCCTGAGAGAAGAGACAAAAAA
>JAISYN010000121.1 GCA_031269915.1 Synergistaceae bacterium | reverse complement strand
CCAATGACCGTTTGCTAAATTTTTTGACGGATATGTGCGCCGAGGTCTTTTGCGCAGATGCTTCTCTGTTGTTGTACAATAAATAAATAATAGGCGGTGAATTCTTATGCCGGTACTGACGATAACGGAAGACAATTTTGACGAAGTAACAGCGCGAGGCGCCGTCCTGCTCGACTTTGGCGCCGAATACTGCGCGCCGTGCAAAGCGCTCGGTCGTGTAATGGAACGGGTGGCGGACCAATTCCCCGATGTGATTGTCGGCGCTGTCGACACGGACGTTTCTCCGGGGCTTGCGGTCCGCCTCGGGATAAGGAGCATTCCGACCGTCGTCGCGCTGAACTCGGGCAAAGTGGTTGGCAGAACCGCCGGAGCTAAAACGCGCGAGGATATATTACCGCTGATCTCTCTGGCGTTATCAGGGGAAACCTCGTAACTTTACCTGCCGTCTGTTTGCAGCAGACCGTAATAGGACAGTCTCTTTTGGCATTCGTCGCCGCCAAGAAGTTCGGCGATTTCGAAAACTCCGGGGCTCACTTTGCGCCCGGACAGAGCAAACCTGAACGGCATCGCTATCTCCTTGAGCGGGATCGCGTTTTCCTCGCACCAGCCGCGCGTGAATTTCTCCAATTCCGGCGCTTTCCAGTCCCTACCCGAAAATTTTTCGCTCATCGCCTCGAAACATTTTTTGAGCGCCGCGCGGTGAGCAGACGACAGATCGTCGGCGGTATATCTCGCTTTAACAGTTTCAAAATCCAGGAAATAATCGCTGAATTCGGCAAGTTCCCTGGTTGTCTTGCCTCTTCCTCCCATAAGCGTCAGCGCGTCCTCCAGATATTCTTCAGTAAATTTCCCCGTCTGCAGGCCCATTTCTATCCAGTAAGGCTCTATTGCCTCCCTTCTGTCACTGGCGCTCATAGCCTTCAAGTGTTCCTGGTTCACGAAATCCAGTTTTTTCATGTCGAATACAGCCGGTTTTTTTGTAACTTTTGATAATTGAAATTTTTCTATGGCCAATTCGCGCCCGAAAATCTCGAGATCATTGCCGGGGGTCCAGCCGAGCAGGGCCAAAAAATTGAACACGGCCTCAGACAGATAACCCATGTCGTTGTATTCGAACACGCTGGTTGCCCCGTGTCGTTTGGACAGTTTTTTCTTGTCGTTTCCGAGTATCATTGGCAAGTGGGCAAATCGCGGTTCTTTCCATCCAAAGGCGCGATAGATCAGAATCTGTTTCGGCGTGTTCGCTATGTGATCCTCCCCCCTTATGACGGTAGTGACGTTCATAGCGTGATCGTCTATCACGACGGCGTAATTGTATGTGGGCATGCCGTCGCTCTTTATTATCACGATATCCTTTATGGAACCGTCCGTGTTCATCGACGCTTTTTCGCTCGCGACGTTTATCTCTCCGTAAATGACATCGTCAAATCTTATCTTCTCTCCGCGGGGAACGCGAAATATCACAGCGTCCCCATCGCGGTACGCATGGCCTGATTCCACAAGGGAGTCAGCCATTTTCAGATATTCGTCCATCCGTTTAGATTGGCGATAGGGGCCTAAAGAACCGCCTTTATCCGGGCCTTCATCCCAATCGAGACCCATCCAGCGCAGTCCGTCCATTATCGTCCGTTCGTACTCGTCGGTCGAGCGTTCACGGTCGGTGTCCTCTATACGCAGGATGAATGTTCCGCCCGTATGACGCGCCCATAGCCAGTTGAAAAGCGCGGTGTGCGCGCCGCCTATATGGAGCGAACCCGTGGGGCTCGGTGCGAAACGCACTCTTTCATTTTCATTTATTTCCATTTCGATGACCTCCCGAACGTCTATAATAGGCGATATTGTTTTTCGATTATACCTCATCGTTATGGAGGAGGTTCGATTTGATGGGAGACATTGACGTGAAATCAAAAAAATACCTGCTCGTGGACGGGCATGGACTGGCATTCAGGGGCTTCTACGCGCTTCCCGCGATGAACGCGCCTGACGGGACCCCTACGAACGCGGTTCTGGGGTTTTTCAACATGCTGCTCAAGGCGATGGAAGAATGGAATCCGGACGGAGTCGGGCTCTTTTTCGACCCAAAGGGACCGACGGCTCGCGACGAAATGTACGCGGAATATAAAGAGGGCAGAAGACCGGCGCCGAGTGAATTCAAAGTTCAAATGCCATTTATACTTAAACTGGCCGAGGTTATGGGGTACCCGGTTTTCGTGAGAGATGGGATCGAAGCCGACGACATGATAGCCTCCTGCGCGTCGGCAATAGAAGACGCCGGGGCGGTTGCGCTGATTTTGTCCGCGGACAAGGATCTGCTTCAAATTTTGCGGGGCGGCATAAAAATGGCCCGCCCTGCAAAAGGAGTATCCGAATTTAAACTGTACGACGAAAAAATTTTCCGTGAGGAATACGATTTTGCTCCCTCCGCGATGGCCGATTACCTGGCTCTGGTCGGTGATTCCGCGGACAATATCCCGGGTGTCCGAGGGATAGGCGATAAAACGGCCCGAGAACTGCTGACGCGTTACGGGTCTCTCGACGAGATTTACAAAGTGCTTGATTCTCTCACGCGGACGGTAAAGGAGAGGCTCGAATCCGGCAGGGAGTCGGCATATATGAGTTATAAGCTGGTGTTGCCACTGCCTGTCCCGCCGGTGCGCGAAGAATCTCTCGCTGTGGGGCCGCCCAAAATAGAGGAGGCCGCTTTGCTGATGGAGCGATTGGGTCTCAAAAAACTCATGGCAAGGATGGGCGTGGATTCAGCGCCGCCACTCCCGGACGTCAAAATCTCTTCGCCCGATATAAACATAAAACGGGAAGAAGCCTCGTCATGGGAGGGAATTTTTTCGGAAAATCAGCTCGTCATCACAATGGAACCCGATCATCTCACGACACGTTCCGGAAAGTGGAAAACTGTGACTAAAGAGGATTGGCCGTTCCTCGATGAATGGCTGTCGAAGGAAGGGCATGAACTCGTGCTTGCCAGTTACGCCGAACATTGCGGGAACATGCCTTTTCTTGCCCGCCACAGCGAATCCATACGCGACACCGTACTCGCCCGCTATTTTTTCCATCCAGATATTGAGACTCACCCAGCCGAGGGCGGCGCTCCGAAAATTTTGAATCAGTGGGACGGGTACTGCGGTGAAAAACTGGCAGGAGACATGCTGTCGGTCATGAGGATGATAGACGCCCCGCTCGTTCCAGTGCTGGCGAAGCTGAGAGACAGGGGCTTGAAAGCCGACTTGGAAGCTCTTCTCGCTCTTGACGCGGAACTGATGTCCCGAATATCGAGGATTGAAACGGAAATATGTACGGCGGCGGACGGTCCGGTGAACCTCAATTCGCCCAAACAGGTCGGCGAATTGCTGTTCGAGCGCCTGCGGCTTCCGACATTGAAAAAGACAAAGACGGGATATTCCACAGACGCATCCGTACTGGAGGAACTTTCCCGCCTGCCCGAGCCGCTTTGTGAGATGCCTCGCAAAATGCTTGAGTACCGGGAATGCTCCAAAATGTCCTCGGGCTTCGTGCAGCCATTTATAAAACACGCGCGCGCGGCGGCGGACGGGAAGATACATTCGACGTTTCTGCACACAGCCACGGGGACAGCGCGTCTCGCAAGCCGGGACCCGAACGTGCAGAATATGCCGGTGTTCGGCGGATGGGCCGCAAAATTCCGCAAAACGATAGTCCCCGGAAAAGACGGCTTGATGTTCATAGCGGCCGACTATTCACAGATAGAACTCCGCGTGCTGGCCCATCTTTCCGGCGAGGAGAAGCTGGCCGAGGCGTTTGTGAACGGCCGGGATATCCATCTGGAAACAGCTTCGTGGGTTTTTGGGCTGGAACCCGGAGAAATCACGCAGGAACAGCGCCGTTTCGCCAAGACGGTCAACTTTGGCCTTATTTACGGCATGGGAGCGCATGGACTCGCCGCCCGCATGGGAATACCGAGGCATCAGGCGGCTGGAATCATAGATAGGTATTTTGCCGCGCTCCCAAAAGTGAAAAACTATCTCGAACGAAGCGCGAAAGAGGCGCGAGCCGCGGGTTATACGCGCTCTATTTTCGGCAGAATACGCCCGCTCTCCGAAGTCTCGACGACCGAAGGCAGAGGGGGCGCCTCAATGGACAGAGTGGCCGTAAATACGCCGATACAGAGCGCGGCGGCGGACATCACCAAAATCGCCATGATCCGCCTGCACAATATACTGGAGGACAAACACCCGGACACCAGGCTCGTTCTTCAGGTTCACGACTCGTTGATTTGCGAAACTCCGTCTCACAGGATCGATGACATGGAACGCCTGCTGATAGACACCATGGAGGGTGTGCGATATATCGACGTCCCCTTGAAAGCCGACTCGAAACGTGGAATGTCGCTTGCCGAAGTATGAAGTACGCGGCCTGTTCCCCGGTTTTTTGACATAAACGCCGTAAAATAGTATTATTTCACAACTTAAGAAGGCTGATTTATTATCAGTGGCCTAAATGGTAAAGATTGAAATCGGAATGGCTGTCGTATTCGAGGATATCTTAACGCCGCTATTATCATTTAGCCGCCTTAATCGGCGTTTCTTTAAATATTTGACAGACTCAGGCAATTCAGCGAGCGAAAGGAGCAAATTTCCATTATGACGCAATATCTCAGGAAATCCATAAGGCCCATAATGCTGCTCATAGTAATAGTGTTCGTAGGTTCGTGCTTTTTCATGTACGGAAGCGGCAACGGAAGCGGCAGCGCCGCACAGGCTCCCGGAAACGCCAGCGGCGACGTAATTCTCGACCACGACGTTGCGCTAATAGACGGAGAAAGGATAACTCTTTCGCGCCTCGAACTGGAAGTGGCGCAGTTCATCCGCGCGATGGGACTGGAAGCGAGCGCGGTATCGGCTGACTTTCCGGCCTTTCGCACCACTGTAATAGACAGGATGGCCACCTTGAAGGAACTCGACAAGGAAATAACTAATCGGAAGATAACAGCCTCCAAGGAAGAAGTCGACTCGGCCATCGAAGAAATAGAATCATCGTTCCCCACGCGGGAAATATACCTTCAGCAGCTCCAGGCGGCTGGTATAACGGAGGCGGAACTGAGGCAGTCCGTCGAGGAAAACGTAGAGCGTTCCAAAGTCATGGAAGAAGTCACAAAGGCTGTTTCCACTGACGAGGCGGAGCTTCGCAATTTCTACGAGATGATGAAAGCATACAGCTTTCAAAAACCGGAAGGCTTTATGATGGATATAGCTCATTTTTCAACTGAGAAAGCCGCCGAAGCAGCCCGTGCCGAACTGTCATCCGGCAAAAATTGGGACGATGTCATGACTGCGGCCTCCAGCGACGTGCTCGATTCCTCGAGTTCGGGAAACAGAATGTTCATACCTTCCGATCAACTGATAGATGAAGCAGAATCTCTGAAAAACCTTTCGATGGACATACCCTCAAAGGTCATTACATTTACGTCCGACGACTACATGATAGCCGTGAAGAGAACTAAGGAAGAAGCAGGAACCGCTACTTTCGATGAAGTAAGCCTCGATATAGAACAGACTTGGCTGGACCAAAAACGGATGTCGCTGCAGTCAAAGTTTATGCAGGAACTCCGCGCCAGGGCCAATGTGGAGATTTTGGATCAGGAGCTGTTCTCAACCCCGCCAACTGACGTTTCGGCTGACGCTGAAATATCGCGGGATGTACGGGAGGAAGTCTCAAACGTCGTGTCAGACGACGAAAAAAGCACGGAAACTCCGGACGCAACATCAGGAGATCAGTGACGCATGAGCGGCAAAATGTTTTGCCCGACTCTGAACTTGACAGTGCGGCATTTCGCAATATAGAATACTCTTCACGCGTTCGCGCGGTGAGGTGGCCGAGTCGGCTGAAGGCACTCGCCTGCTAAGCGAGTAGGGGGGC
>JAISYN010000304.1 GCA_031269915.1 Synergistaceae bacterium | reverse complement strand
CAGGTGTTATCAGAACAACAAGGATGGTCAATGGACTGTATGATTATAACGATGAGGACATATTCAAGATATTTAATAAGGGTGTAAAACGCAGCACGTTTGTATATGCGCGTGTGTCTACAGCGAAATGCAATACGATTCTATTTGGAGAAGTAATGGGCACGAAGAAAGCATTCTTGATACAGAATATGTTCCCTATTACCGAGAGATATATCGCTGAAATTTACATAAACAATTGACGCGGCAGGCGGTGAGAATTCCTCATAATTTGGAGAGGGACATCATCGCCAACGTTGACGAGGTTCTGCGTCTAGTGCGCGGAGGTAATCATTATCTCGTGTTTTCCGACATTCTAAAAACATTCAATGACCTTTGCGTGGAGTTGGGTCAATAGAATACTATCGTAAGCGGCGATGTTTTGCCGTATTTATGTATTGGTTCCAATAAACGTTTCATAGCGGCAAAGAAAGGAGCCATTATGAAAATTCTCTTAAAAAACGGGAAGCTCTATGACGGCAGCGGCGCGCCGGCGGTCGAGGCCGATCTGCTCATTGATAGCGACAGAATAGCCTGGTTGGGCGCTCCCGGCGCCTGCCCCGCCGTTCCCGACGAGGAAAGGGAGCTTGCTGGTTTTTCGATCGCGCCGCACGATTCGCCGCACAGGGACTGTGTCGGCGCGGGGCTGTTTCACAACGACGCGGCCATAGGCTCATTTGCCACAATGGACGAATTCTTCGACGCGGTCGACGAAAATTCCCCAGCCAACATCGCCGCCTGTATTAGACATTGCTCGGTACGCGCTGGGATTTGCGGCTATGAAAACCGTCCGCTCACCTCCGCGGAAACCCAAAGTATGCTCGGTGTCATGGACACCGCCTGAAAGTCTGGAGCGTGCGGAGCCTCTCTGGGTCTTATGTACGAGCCGGGAATCTACGCTCCCGCGGAAGAGCTGCGACGCGTGGCGGAGCTTCTCACGGAGCGTCAAAAGCCCCTCACGGTACACGCTCGGGCTCTCTCGAAAGTATCGCTGGCCTATGATGCCTCACCCTTTGGCAGACCGCATAATCTGCGCGCGCTTGACGAGCTTTTTGATATGTCTCGCGGGCTTAAGCTCAAGCTGCATTATTCCCACGCCATCTTCGTGGGTCAGGCGACCTACAGAACTCACGAGGAGATGCTCAAAATCTTCAATCAAATGCGCCAGGAAGGCATTGACCTCTGGTTTGATCTTTATGATTCGAGGATATTCAATTGGCGTACTTGGGTGAGAATGGCGTAAAATATGAGGGTATGCGTGTCAGCGAGGCAGCGCGGGAACTTGGTACGAGTCCGCTGGACGCATATATAATGCTCTGCGATCTCTCCAAAAACGCGGGACGCATCAACCAATACCGATACTCCACGGAGGAGATTATTCAAAAGCTCTCCCGTGAGCCCAATGTCCTCTATATGACGGACGCCTGGATCGAGAAAAAAGGCGTGCAGAACCCCGCCGCTTACGACTGCTTTCCAAAATTTCTTAAACGCGCGCTTGAGGGCAGAGGAGAGAGCATGCCGCTGGCCATACGAAAAATGAGCGGCGCTGTCGCCGACCGTTTTATGCTGGCGGACAGGGGTTATCTCCGCCCCGGTTGCTATGCCGACGTCACGGTATTCGACGAGGCGGCGCTTCGCGCGGGCAAGCCGAACCTCTTTGACGCGTTTGGCGTCACCGGGGTTTTCATAAACGGAAAAGAAGTGCTTAAGGACTCCATTGCGCAAGAGCAGGCGCTGCGTTTTGCCGGGAAAGCAATGCGCGCCGGGCGGTAACTCCGCGGGATGTGCTGAAAGCCGGGAAAAAGAGCTTGGAGAGATGAATACTTAAATGGATAATAATAAAGCTATCGAATATATTACAAGCCGGGATTGGCGGGGCAGCCGATTAGGGCTTGAGCGGATGGGCAAACTGCTTGCCTTGCTGGATAACTCTCACAGGAAACTGAAATATGTACATGTCGCGGGAACTAACGGCAAGGGCAGTGTTTGTGTTATGCTGGCGCGGGTTCTTACAGAGGCCGGTTATAAAACCGGGCTATACACATCCCCATACATCAACAGGTTCCATGAACGTATACAAATAGACGGCGAACCCATAAGAAATGAGTCGCTGATCTCGCTGGCGGAAAAAGTACGCCGCGCGGCTGAGCAAATGGATGATCACCCTACGGAGTTTGAGATGATTACCGCTATCGGGTTTGAGTATTTCCATGAATCGGCGTGTGACATTGTGGTACTGGAAGTGGGACTGGGCGGCAGGCTGGACGCGACAAACATTATACCCGCGCCGGAGGTTGCGATAATCACCCCTATCAGCCTGGATCACACGGAACAACTGGGAGGAACCGTCGATAAGATCGCCGCCGAGAAGGCGGGCGTCATTAAATCCGACGGCCCGGTAATTTCTTCCCCGCAAGCTCCGGACGCGGAGAAGGAACTGCGGCGCGCGGCGCTGTCTCAAGGCGTGGGTATTGAATTTGTGAATCCTTCGGATATCACAGTATCCGAAAACAGCCTTAACGGGCAGATATTCAGCTTTAAAGGTTTAACAGACCTGAAAATATCACTGCTTGGGGCATATCAGCCGGAAAACGCGGCCGCCGTTATACTGGCGGCGGAGCGTTTAAGGGAAGCGGGCTGGCGAATCAGCGACGCGGCCATATATAAAGGGTTGGCTGACGCCAGATGGCCGGCCCGGTTTGAGATAGTTCACAGAAATCCGTCGGTAATAGTGGAAGGCGGCCACAATCCAAAGTGCGCGGAATGCCTGTCTGATAATCTGCGGGCTTATTTTCCGGATAAGCAGGTTTCTTTTGTGATCGGGGTAATGGCTGACAAGGATTTTCAATCCATGTTCAGCAAAATAATCCCATTCGCGAAACGGGTGTTTACCGTGACTCCAGACAACGACAGGGCGCTTGACGCGGGAATGCTCGCGGAGTATTTCCGCGAACGCGGCGTCCGGTCTTGCCGGTTACGACGAACATAGGGGGCGCGGCGATATTCGCGGCATTGCCGCCCGGACTGGGCGAGGCTGCGGGGTGCTGGCCGGCACGGTCGTCTCCCGCGGGCTTGACAGGAGAGAGTTCGGAAAACTGCGCGACGTTCATCAGAAATTGATGTCCCGCTCGGGTGAAATTTCGGGTTCCGTGCTGAACATAAAAGAGACGAGGGATAATTTCGTGTGGGGGCCGGCGTTCAGGACGTTGTGCGGGAGCAAATTTCTCACGACCTTGCTCGGGGAATACGAACTCGGGATCGATATATCGGCGTTTTTTCAGGTAAACGTCCCGCAGGCGGAACGGATTTTTTCGCGCGTGAGGGACATAACGCTGGGCTTTGGATCGTCGGAAACGCTGGAGCTGTACAGCGGGGTCGGAAGCCTTTCGGCATACCTCGCCGGCGTCGCGGAGAGGGTTGACGCTGTGGAAGAGTGGCGTCCGGCGGCTCGTCTGATGAAAGAAAATATGGATCGCAACGGCGCCGGAAACGTGAGGGTGTTCGAGAGGTCGGCTGAGGGTTTTCTGAGCGGCGAGGACGGCTGCGGCCCGTATGACACGGTCGTGCTTGACCCGCCCAGAACGGGAGCGTCCGAGGCCGTACTGAAAGGCGTGGCCCGGATAGCCCCGAAAAATATCGTATATATTTCCTGCGACCCAGCCACGCTCGCCCGCGATGCCGCGCGGCTCGCGGATGGATACGAGATCTCGCTCCTCGAGGCCTACGATATGTTTCCCCAGACGTCCCACGTCGAGAGCCTCTGCGTATTGACAAAAATCCGCCCTTGATTCATCATATAGGAGCATCGGGGGAGCCGGCGCAGGAATTCTGGCCGAGCTGAGAGGAGGCGATAGCCTCGACCCTTTGAACCTGATCCGG
>JAISYN010000009.1 GCA_031269915.1 Synergistaceae bacterium | reverse complement strand
GCTTATAGTCAGTTATATTTTGAATGAATAAACTAAAAAGAAAAATTCCGCATTAAGGAAATGCATTCTGTTTTTGCATTATAATTCATTTCCCATCGTTGTCAATATGTCCTTGCGCCCCTCAAACCACAGGTTCGTTTCCCACAGATTTTACTTCAGTGGCAAAACGGTCAAAAAAGGCCCTCTAATTTCGAATTTCTCCTCTCGAATTTCTTCCTGTCGTATTCTCAAAATCCTTCGGTTATGTTAGTCTTTCCATCAAGGGTGCGCGCAATAAGATTCGAGCCGTAAATCACCCCCGAAGAGGGGTTGCGCGAACCCGTCGGGCATTATAGGATGCTGTCTGGCATCCAAGGGAGATGACGAAATGGGAAAGACGGCGATAATAACCGGGATTACAGGTCAGGACGGGGCATATTTGTCGAGACTGCTCCTGGCAAAGGGATATGCCGTTCACGGCGTCAAACGCCGCAGTTCGCTGTTCAACACGGCTCGCATAGACAGCCTCTTCGAAAATTTACATGGCAAAAACCCGCGTTTCTTTCTCCACGACTCCGACCTCACCGACACAGGCAGCCTGACGCACATAATGCGGGATACGCGCCCCGACGAGATATATAACTTGGCGGCGCAGAGTCATGTCAAGGTCTCGTTCGAGACCCCGGAATACACCGCCAACGCGGACGGCATTGGCACGTTGCGTATTCTGGAGGCGCTCAGGATATTGGGCATGGAGCGTCATACCCGTTTCTACCAGGCATCTACCAGCGAACTGTACGGCAAGGTCGCCGAGACGCCCCAGAGCGAAACCACGCCGTTTTACCCGCGCAGCCCTTACGCGGCGGCAAAGTTGTACGCTTACTGGATAACCGTCAATTATCGCGAGGCGTACGGGATGTTCGCATCGAATGGAATTCTCTTCAACCACGAATCGGAACTGAGGGGCGAGACGTTCGTCACCCGAAAGATAACGCGGGCCGCGGCCCGCATAGCGCGCGGACTTGAAAACAAACTGCGGCTCGGTAACCTGAGCGCCAAGCGTGACTGGGGACACTCGGAGGATTACGTCGAGGCGATGTGGCGCATATTACAGCACGACAAGGCCGATGACTTCGTGATCGCGACCGGCGAGACGCGCTCCGTGCGTGAGTTCGTGCAGGCGGCGTTCAAACACGCGGAAATAGACATCGAATGGAAGGGTGAGGGGTTGGACGAAAAGGGTGTGAATGCCCGCACGGGCGAAGTGTTGGTCGAAGTCGACCCGGCATACTTTCGCCCTGCCGAAGTGGAAATCCTCATGGGAAATCCCGCCAAGGCCGAACGTGTCCTGGGTTGGCGGCGTAAGGTGACGTTTGACGAATTGGTGCGCCGGATGGTGGAGCACGATCTGCGGCTCGTCGACAAAGACCAATCTGTCGCCGATGCCGGGTTCGATGTGCTGCCCGCGCTGGAGGACAGATAAAATGAATCTGTACGCCCTGATACTGGCCGGCGGAAGCGGAACCAGGCTGTGGCCCATGTCTCGTGAGGAGCTGCCGAAGCAGTTTTTGCCGGTCTGCGGGACGGAGCGTACTTTACTTCAGCAGACGGTACTGCGCCTGCTGAAACTGACCGACGCCACGCGCATACGCGTGGTGGCCCCCGGCAAATGGAGGGCTCTCGTCGCCCATCAACTCTCACTGATGAAGCTCGACGGCGATTTCGTCATAGAGGAACCCGAGGCCAGGAATACGGCTCCCGCGATAGCGCTTGCGGTAGCGGCGCTCATCAAAAACGGCGCCGAGGACGACGACGTGATCCTGGTCTGTCCTAGCGACCATGTCATCGCGGACGAATGCGCGTTTGAAGCGGCGGCGGAGTTGGCGATACAAGCCGCGTCCGCTGGCAAAATCGTGACGTTCGGCATCAAACCCACCGCCCCTGAAACTGGCTTCGGATACATCCGCACCAAACGCGCGGACGCGCCCTGGCTCGATGTCGAATCGTTCGTCGAAAAGCCCGACCGGGAGACCGCGCGCAAATATATAGAATCCGGCGACTACTACTGGAACGGCGGCATATTCTGCTTCACAGTCGCTTCCATAGTCCAGGCCTACCGCGACTGTTTCCCGGAAGGAGCCGCTATTTTCGAATCTCCCGAGGGCGGCGAGGTAAGATGTTTCGTGTCGTTGCCAGCGCTGTCGGTCGACTACTCCGTGATGGAGCGAGTGCGCAACATCGCCTGTGTGCCGCTCGACGCCGGTTGGTCCGATGTTGGCTCGTGGGACGCCGTGCACGAGAACTCGAAACCCGACATCGACGGCAACGTGGCGCGCGGCAACGTATCGCTGCACGGGGGAAGCAATAATCTCGTCGTGGGCGGGGAACGCTTGATCTGCGCCATGGACCTCGATTCGGTGATAGTGGTCGACACGCCGGACGCGCTGTTCGTCGCGCCGCGCGGAAGTTCCCAAAAACTTCGCGGAGTGGTGAAGGAACTGGCGAAATCCCATCATGACGAAGTGACCGAGGCGCCCGCGAGCGCGCGCCCCTGGGGCACTTACTCCGTTCTGTCAAAGGGCGAACGCCACAAGATAAAGCGCATTGAGGTATCTCCCGGCGGCAGCCTGTCGCTGCAATATCACCTTCACAGGTCGGAGCACTGGGTAGTGGTTCAGGGCACGGCGAGGGTAGTGATTTACAACCACGGAGAAGAATCAGGCTCGGGAAAACTGGTCCACGAGGGAGAGAGCGTGTTCGTGCCCAAGGGCTTCTTTCACCGGATGGAAAACCCCGGACACATCCCGCTGGAGATAATAGAGGTACAGATAGGCGAATACGTCGGCGAGGACGACATTCAAAGGGTAAGCGACAACTACGGCCGGGTGAAGTGAAAATGAACGTACTGAAAGCGGGCAGAGCCGGTGTTGATGAACTAGCGTTTTATGGAGGGTGTGCGACAAAATTGTAGGTAACTGGCCATGATCAGAGATCGCAAAGAACGGGGCACCTTTGGTAAAAACCGAGCGCCCCGTTCTTTATATCTTCATCGCTAATGAGATTAAACGTCCAAACTCTCCACTTCTTCACGGGTCAGACCAGTAACTGTAACGATTTGGTCAAGGGGCATATTCATTCCTAAAAGATTTCGAGCTAT
>JAISYN010000365.1 GCA_031269915.1 Synergistaceae bacterium | reverse complement strand
TAACGTTACAGTCGATAGAACTGTAAGCGGCGGCAAAAACCGATATTTGCGCCGTAAGCGTAAGCGCCACGCAGATCATCAGCCCAAAGCCGCTTTAGTCCATTTTTTCATGACCACTTCTCCTCGCTTTCTTGGTTTTAGTTCTTTGAACGAAAATACGTCTTCGGCAGCGATACCCATTGCCCGCCTTGCCCTTGCATATAGATGAGGCCTACTTGGTAGGCATAAGCGAATCCGGCGGCAAAGCCGTCCTCCCCATCGCATCTGTAAACATAGCACTCATCCCCGTATATATCCTCGATATCGACCAGCGTCATCTTGTACTCCGTGTCGTCACTATAGCCGGGTATATATCCGAAGTCCTTCGCAACCTCAAACGTCGGCTTGGCGGCTTCGGCGGCGTTCAAGTATTCGCCGGGGTCGCCCTGCAATTCATATTCTTCGGCGTAGGAAAGGTTCGGCCCGAAATCGAAGCCGTTCCAATAGGGCAGACCATCACCGTTATCGTCGTCGCCCCAATCATCGTATCCGTCCACATCGCCCTTGCCGCCCGCGTGAGCCAAAAAGAACGCGCTGCCCTCATAGATCAAATCCACAGGCAATACCCAGAGACCTTGCTCCGCCATATCCTCCGGGTTCGGGAATACGACCGGCTCACCGTTCTCTCCGGAGTAATAAACCTCCGTTACCTCGGGGATATTCCTTTTGATGGTGGCGGCCATAGAGTCCATCATAAACCAGTTCAAGCTCACCGCGTCATAGAAGAAAAAGTCCTCGTTTTGCTCGCGGTCGTCAAGACCTCTGACAAGCGTGCTACTGTCCCACCACGCGACATATGCCTTGTCGCCCTCAATTCTCCCATCCACAAAGAAGTCCAGTCCCGTGGCGGCGGAGAGGGAAGTGGCCAGCGTTCCGATGTCGCACTGCCCTTCGTATTTCCAAGAGATTTCCTTTTGGTTCGGTTCCGGCGAACCGTTGCTGAAATCAGCTATCAGCGTGGCGACAGAATCCTCGTCGGGCACGGCGTTTGGCGTGGCAGCGGCGGTCGCGGAGCTGCCAGGCGCTGCGCTCGGCGTGATATCGGCGGGCTTAGCGCCGCCGTTGCAGGCCGCGAGTGACAGCGCGAGAAGCGCCGTAAAGATTATCGTTATACGCCTTTTCATAGAGAACCCTCCCGATTGCTGTTATTTTGGGAAAAAAGCCATAGCGGCTCCACGCGCCGCCGTCGTCCGGCGTCAGTTTTGTGAGCGAAAATATGTCTCCGCGTAATCGCCGCCTGTGATGTTGATGGTATCCACGCCATCGAAAGTAAAAACACGATGTGCCGTCATAATTGCTGATGCCCAGTACATAGTTGATGGAATTATATTCGCCCCACCAACTCACATCACTCGTCCCCGTCTATATCTGCGATATCGACCAGCGTCATCGTATACTCCACGCTGTCGCTGTAGTCGGGTATATATCCGGTGTCCTTCGCGTCATTAAACGTCAGTTTCGCGGCTTCGGCGGCGTTCATGTATTCGCCGGAATCGCCCTGAGATTCATACTCTTCCGCGTATGATTAAAGTATAGCAGAGCCGAAAACGCAAAATGGCGAGAGTGTCAAAATTGACCCTCTCGCCCTGAATGATTTTTAAAAATTTGAATTGCTCGTTATAATCGGACGAATATCTCGCCGTCATCTGATTTCAATAAACGCCTGTTGATAATATGAAGCGTCATTGTATCGCCGTCGCCAGGTGTAATCCCGCCCGGAAAGGTTCCTACCGTCAAACTCAGTATCGTTTACAAACGGAGAATAATCCTCGTCCAGAACAACCGCTTTCAAATCGTCTCCTTTCAGCGTAAAGCGCATCCCATTCGTTTCAGCGGTATTCTTCCCCGTAGTCTCCCCATAGTCGCCGATTGATGCGTGACCATACCCGCCGCCTTCCCATTCCGCTGGCGACGAGCAGGATACCAATATAAGCTGCATCGCCAAAACCAAACAAATCCCTGCCGCCAATTTCCATAAACGCTTTTTTATATGCTTTTCCTCCTCAATGATTGATAAAGCATTTGGAATTAGAGCATAATGTGCGGTCACAGTTAAGACCGTACAGCTAAGACCTGAAAAAGTATAAATCTTTATTTTTCCGGGTCATCTATGTAATAACTGGCTAAAATTTCATCGTGCAGGTATAAAGACAATATCCGTGTCTCCGGGACAAATTCCATCCAGTGATCTTTCAGAAACATGCCGTCGAGGTATATGTTGACCATATTATTTGGCTCGCTGTCAGAATAGCCATAATACATGCCCTCATAATCCGCAGGTTCGTTGTTCTCAAAGTCGACGAACATATCCGGGGCAAAAGTCATTATCTCCCCTGTTTCCGTGTTCACCCAAATGCTTGAAAGCAGCATATCGTATGACAGATTGACCGGTTTCCCTGTTTTTGAATCCGACGCCAATGCCGCAGCGTCGGTACTCGTCGTCTTATTACCGCACCCCGAAAACATCGTTGCAAGTGAACAAACAAGCAAAAGCGCGCATACTTTTTTTATAATAGTCATTCCTTTTTAAATTAATACTCAATCATAACCCACTGCCCGCCCTGGCCCTGCATATAAATGTTTACACTCTGGTAGGCGTAGGCATAGGCGGCACCGATCGTACCGCTCGGTTCATCCACATCCAGCCGGTATACATAACATTCCTCGCCATTGATGTCCGCCAGATCGACAAGCGTCATGGTATATTGTAAGCTGTCGCTGTACGCTGGTATATTGCCGTTCGCTTTCATGGCATCAAAAATCAGCTTCGCGCCTTCAGCGGCATTCAGATACTCTCCCGGATCGCCCTGGCTTGTATGTTCCTCGGCATATTCGAGGTTTGGCCCAAAATCGAAGCCGTTCCAATAAAGCAGACTGTCGCCGGGATCGGAGCCAGTGATGTTGCTTTCATATAGTGCGCTGTAAAGATAGACCCTGCCGTCAACCCACTCAACGGTAAATCCTATCGTCTCAGCGATAAAGCGGAGAGGTACCAGCGTTCTGCCATCTATGATGACCGGCGGGGCGTCGATTGCGACGCGTTTGCCTCCGACTTCGCCTGTGTCGCCGTGGTAGGTGTTGACAGTTACCGTAGTGTTGCCAACCTCCATTACAATTAGCGGGGGG
>JAISYN010000227.1 GCA_031269915.1 Synergistaceae bacterium | reverse complement strand
ATAAGCGTCCTGTCGCCGCGCTTTATTTTTTGCGCGGAGTAATTTTTCGCGCTGAAGTCACCGACCGCGGCCGCCTTGATTATCACGTCGGAATCGTGCAGTTCCGCCAGGCACGCGTCCCTCATTTCGGAGGCGCTCGTGACGTTTATCGCGCGGACGCCCGAGGGCGCGCGCAGGGAAACCGGGCCTGACACCAGAACGGTGTCGGCGCCACGGTATCTCGCCTCGGCCGCTACGGCGTATCCCATCCTGCCGGAGCTGGGATTGGAAATATAACGCGCCGGATCGATATATTCATGGGTCGGGCCGGCCGTGACCAGTATTTTCTTACCGGAAAAATCCTTTGTCCCCCGGAGGGAAAACCACGTTTCGTCCACTATGGCCTCCGTCGACGGCAGGCGTCCTTTTCCCTCGTAACCGCAGGCTAAAGGCCCCGAATCCGGGTCTATAACCCGCCCGCCGCGTTCCCTCAGCGCGGTGGCGTTCGCTTTTACCGCCGGATTTGCCCACATGCGGGAGTTCATGGCCGGAAAGAATATCCGCGGCGCGTCGCAGGCCAATATAGCCGCTCCCAGCAGGCTGCTCGAATCCCCGCACGCGGCGGCGCGGAGGATATTTGCCGTGCACGGCGCCACGACCAGGACGTCGGCCCATTCCGACAGCGCGATGTGGGGAATGGTCCATCCCAGGTCGTCGCTCATGAGGTCGGAGTTTAGCCATGCCCGGCGTTTTATCAGCGTGGAAAGCGTCAATGGCGATACAAGGCGGGCCGCCGAGTCGGTCAGAATGACTTCGACCTCGCAGCCGCATTTCATCCAAGCCCGGACCAATTCGGGCGTCTTGTACGCCGCGATTCCGCCGCTTATTCCGAGAAGTATTTTTTTGTCACGCGCCCATTGCGGAAGCATGATTATCCATCTTAGCGGCGACGCCCGGATCTATAGAAAGCCGCCCGGTCTCTATCTCCTCTATGGCGTGGGTTATATATCTCTCGCTGCCCTCTCCTTCGAGCGCGCGCCCTTTCTGTTCGCTCAACTGGCGGGCCCTGGAGGAGACAACCATCGCGAGCGCGTACTTGTTTTCCACATGCGCTGTGTTGTATATTTTTTCGAGATTGTTATAAATCATTTTCAATTCCCCCTGGATGATTATTTTGTTCAGTTTTGTTCGGGTTCCCTGTAGCGTTTTACTGTTTCAATCAGCTCTCCGCCGGCTCTGGAGATAGCGTCGTTGACGATGATGTGGTCGTATTCGCGCGCGTGCCGCATTTCCATAGCCGCGTTGCGCAGCCTCACGTCGAGCTGCGCCCGGCTTTCCGTGCCCCGCTCCTCCAGCCGGTCTTCCAGTTCGTCAAGCGACGGGGCGGTTATGAATATCCTGATGGCGTCGGGTTTCCGCGATTTTACCAGACGGCAGCCCTGCACGTCTATCTCCAGCAGGATATCGCGTCCTTCGCCGAGAACTCTCTCCACGTCGCTTTTTCTCGTGCCGTAATAGTTTCCGTGTACATCAGCCCATTCGAGGAATTCGCCGCGCGTTATCATTCTCCCGAAATCGTCCCGTGAAATGTAATAGTAGTCCTTCCCGTCCGTCTCGCCTGTTCTTCTCTCCCTCGTGGTGCATGATACCGAAAAAACCAGGTCCGGCATCTCCCGAAAGAGCATCTTGCGCAGCGTACCCTTGCCCGCGCCAGCCGGTCCGGAGAGGATGAAAAGATTACCGCGGGGCATTATAACGTCTCCTCCCTGTTTTTCTCCGGTATTTCCGCGCCGGCGTCCTCGAAACGCGATGAAATGGTTTCCGGTTGTATCGCCGAGATGACCACGTGTTTGCTGTCCATTATCAAAACGGCCCTCGTCTTGCGGCCCTGTGTAGCGTCAACCAGCAATCCTGCGGCGCGGGCCTCTTCCCGCAACCGCCTCAGAGGCGCGCTCGACGGATCTATTATGGCCACAACGCGATCCGAGGACACCATATTGCCGAAACCTATATGAACAAGACGGGAACTCATGCTGTCACCTCGTATCACTCCAAATTCTGTACCTGTTCACGTATTCTCTCGATGGAGGATTTGACCTCGACGATAATCCATCTTATCTTCGAGTCCAAGATTTTCGAGTTGACGGTATTGGCCTCTCTGTTCATCTCCTGGGCCAGAAAATCCAGTTTACGGCCCTCCGGTTCCCGGTTTTCGCCGGTTTCCCGGAATTTGGAGATATGGCTTGCCATCCGCGCGACTTCCTCCGTGATATCCCATTTATCGGCCATTATAACGGCTTCCTGCGCGAAACGGGATTCGGCGGGGGAAACTCCGGCAGATTCGAGAACTTTTGACACACGAGCCGTCATATCTGCGAACGCGGCGTCGCGAACGCCGATCCACAGACGGCTTATTTCGGCCATACCGCGCTCAATATCGGCGAGATGCCCGTCGATATCTTCTTTCAGGTGAGCGCCCTCGGTGAGCCTCATCCGATTCCAGTCCTCCGCCGCCCGTTCCAGTATCTCCGACAGCAAATCGGTCATTTCGCCGCCGAATCCGGAGCGCCCGGGCATATCCAGCACGCCGGGGAGATTCAAGAGCGCGTCCAGTGAAATATCTCGTTCCGCTCCTATCGAATTCCTGACGGACGAAATCTCCCTGTAGTAACTTTCCATTACCTCCCTGTTGATCGCGAGGGCGAGTGACGAAGCCGCCCACGTTATTTCGGCTCGGACCTGTACTTTGCCCCTGCGGTACAACCCGCGCAGCCGCCGGTGGAGCCAGGGCTCCAGCGAAGACAGTTCCCGGGGCAGTCTCGCCGATATCTCCTGATATCTGTGATTGACGCTTGAAATCTCCATGCGGATGGTTCCCCATTCGCGTTCCTCCGACGCTCCGCCGTAACCCGTCATGCTAACGTACATTCGCTTCCGCCTCCATAGCAAGCAGTGAATCCTCCAGCGCATTCATCATGAAGGTTCTTTTGCCGCGCTCGTTTTCACTGACCCCGTCGGGATATATCGGCCGCGATACGGTGAGAGTCAGCTTCGATGGACGCGGAAACATCTTTCCTCTCGGCCACGCGTAAAATGAACCGCTCACGTAAACGGGAAGCACCGGGACGCCGGCTTTCACCGACAGGTATGCCGCTCCGGCCTCAAGCGGTTTTATGCGCCCGTCCGGGCTGCGGGATCCTTCCGGGAAGAGCAGTACGCTGTCGCCGTTTTTGAGCATATACAGGAGGTTTTTCATGACTGCGCCGGCTCTCTGGCTGTCCTCGCGCTTTACCGGAACGGCGCCCAGCGCTCTTATGAAAAAGCCCAGGAGCGGAACGCGAAACAGGGACTCCTTGGCGAGATACCTAAGCCTTCCTGGAAACACGCACCCTATCAACGGAGGATCGGCGTAACTTGCGTGGTTTGAAGCGACTATAACCGGCGTGTTTTTGGGTATATTATCGAGCCCCCGCGTTTCTAGCCTGTTGTAGAGCGTGAAAAACAGCCTGAACAGGCATTTTGTGAAGTGATAAAATACTCGTTCGGGCATGTCATTCACCCTCGGCTACCAGGGCGGCAAAACTCATGACGCGCGCCGTCACGTCTTCAAATGAGAGATCCGTAGTGTCCAGTATTATGGCGTCGTCAGCCGGTTTAAGGGGAGCGATATCCCGGGTCGAATCCATTTCATCGCGGGCGCGCACCTGGCTCAATATCTCGTCATAGTCCGCGTGTTCTCCCTTTGTGGTCCGTTCGGCGCATCTGCGTCTCGCCCGCTCCTCCGGGGAGGCGATGAGGTACACCTTGAGATCCGCGCCGGGAAATACGACCGTACCCATATCGCGGCCTTCCGCGATAAGTCCGTCCTTTTGCTGTTTTCTCTGCGTTTCGAGGAGAAATTCCCGCACGACGGGCAGCGCGGAGTACGGCGATACGTTTGCGTCTATATGCGGCGTTCTTATTTCGTCCGTCACGTCCTCGCCGCCGATAAACACCCTGACTCCGGAGAATGAAACGGAAAATTCGCCAAGTCTGCCGCGCAATTCCGGCGAGTCGCTCGGCGGAATATTGTCCCGCAGCATCGTCAGCGTGACTGCCCTGTATATGGCGCCGGTATCGAGGAAAGGCAATTCGAGCCGTCTCGCGATTTCACGGGCTACAGTGCTTTTTCCCACTCCCGCGGGCCCGTCTATTACGATCACGGGGGCTTTTTTCGGCATAGGCGCGCCTGTCAGTTTTCTTTGAAGCTGTCTTCCATTTCGGATATTATGTCCACGAATTCAGCCATTATATTTTCAGTCTGGTCCGTGATGCCAAGACGTTCCAGGCTGTCCGTGGAAATGGTGTACTGCATGCCGTCCGCACCCATACCTATTCCCAACATGAGACACATCACGTTGCACACGTGTACGATGTCCAATATTTCCCGGAAGTCCGCGCCTTCCGGCGGGAGTTTCCAAGGGGAATGATGGTAGTGCGTGACATAAGAGTAAGTATCCGGAAGGTTCCACTGTTCCATAATCAAAGCGCCGACATGAGCGTGGTCGAAACCGAGAACCTGCTGCTCCGCGTCGCAGAACGAAACGCCGTCCTCCTCGACAAGGCGGAGAATTATGCTGTAACCGAAACGCACGTAGTCGTTCAGCACGATTTTGCCGATATCGTGCATGAGGCCTCCTACGAAAGCTTCTTCGGGATCGCCTATTTTCAATTTTTCGCTGAGGTAATGACTGGTCGACGCGACCACCTGAGCGTGCTTCCAGAGTTCGCCTCTGTCAAGGGAATAGCCCGTAAAGGCCCCGTCCATGAATTTATAGACCGAGGCCGCCATGACTATGCTTTTGACCGTTTTAAAGCCCAGAAACGAAATGGCCTCGGAGATGCTCGTTATTCTTCTGGACAGACCGTAATACGCGGAGTTGGCAAGTCTCAGAACGCGCAATACCAGCCCCTCGTCCTTCGAAAGTATGTCGCCGACGTCCGAAGCGCTGCTTTTCGGATCGTCGAGTTTTTTCAACGTTTCAATGACAAACTGAGGTAGTGACGGTATATCTTTGACTCGTTTCAACACGCGGCGCTGTATCAAATCCCGGGTGCGATCATCCAGTCCCACCATATAACATCCCTCCGAAAATTGAAAAGACAAACGTAATTATACGTCAAATCTCCCCACCGTTCGATATTATATCCAACAAATCCCTGTAATGATACTCGTAAAACATCCCATTCGGCAATTTTTTCAGGAACATTTCCCCGATGCCAACTCTCTTCAGCCGTATGACCCTGTTGCCCAACGCTTCGGCCATCAGTCTTATCTCACGTTTGAAACCTTCTCCGAGGACGACGCGCCATCTTCTGCCATCCAGGGGCGTCTCGCGGGACAATTCGGAGGGAGCCGTCAATTTCCCATCAATGATAACACCTTTTGCCCATTCCTTCATCTTTTTTTCTTCCAGTATGTCCCGCAGCAGCACCAGATATGTTTTTTTTACGCCAGACGAAGGGTGGACTATGCTCTGCGCGAATTGTCCGTCATTCGTCAGGATGATCAACCCTTCGCTGTCCAGATCGAGCCTTCCGGCCGGAAAGAGGCCCAACGCCCTGTAGCGTTCGGGCAGCAGATCGATCACGGTCTTTCCGCGCGCGTCGCTCACCGCCGACAGCACGCCGCGCGGTTTGTTCATGACTATGTAGACGGGCCGGGCGATTTCAACAGGCCTGCCGTCCGCCCGGACATCGTAGCCCTCGTTTATGGGCGCTCCCGGGGACAGCTCGACTCTGCCGTTCACCGAGACGCGCCCGGACGTTACGAGTTCGTCGGCATTGCGGCGGGAGGCGACCGCGCAGAGAGCGAGATATCTGTTGAGCCGGATGGGGAATGAAACGCGCGCGGGGTTATTCATCGCCCGCGTCCCATGCGTTGCTTTCATCCGGGTTTTTGACGAATGTCTCCTGCAGCTCTTCGAGGCTTGGAAGCGTGGCGATGGAATCGAGGCCGAACAGTTCGAGGAACCTGTCGGTCGTACGGTAGAGCAGCGGGTTCCCCACGCTTTTTTTACGGCCCGATACCCTGACGAGCCCATGTCTCAGGAGCGTGTCCACAACCCGGTCGCATCGCACGGTGCGTATCTCTTCCATTTCACTTCTCGTCACCGGCTGATTGTAGGCTATGACCGCGAGCGTTTCGAGAGCGGCTTTGCTCAATCGTACCCGCTGGGAGATCATGGAGCCTTGAAATGCCGCCACAGTGGTTTCCAAATCGGGCGCCGTCGCCATCTGCCATCCGCCGGCAAGTTTGAGCAGGGTAAGCCCCCGCTCCTCGTCGCAAATGGCTTTGATGCGCGCTATTCCGTCTGAAATCGCGCGAACGGACTGTCCGAGGGCCGATGAGAGTTCGTTTTCCGATACGGGCTGCGGAGACACGAACATCAGCGCCTCGATCTGACGCATCAGCATGTCGTATTTCAGAGGCTGTTCATCTCGTTTCAATTTCGATGTCTCCCCACTCCTCGGCCTGAGTCATTCCGAGGTTTCCCAGCCGCGATAGTTCGAGAAGCGCCAGCAGCGTCACGATCAGCCCCCCGCCGCCGAAGTGTTCAAGCAGCGCCGAAAGCGTTGATTTTTCTGCTTCTGCCAGCAGCGAGCGTATATCGTCCATCCTGCGATCCACCTGTACCTCCTGGGGGACGGCGTCCGGTATATCCTCCATGAACCCTGCCATGGAAGCGCGCTCCCTGCCGCGCGAATATTCCTCCGCCAGACTCCACCACAAGGTGGAGAGGCTGTACAGGTCGCCTATGTCGAACCATGGGGGTCCCCCCTCGTCCGGTATTCTGGCGAACGAGCGCTCGCGCGCGCGTTTCATCCCGTCCAGCCTCATGGCGGCAAGCCTGTACGGTTTGAAACGCTCCAGCATCGCCGCGAGCGTTTCCTCGCTCAATTCGCGGTCCTCCGCTCGGTCCTCGCCGAACGCTTCCTCATCGGCGCCGGAATTCTCCTCCTCTGCCGTCCTGGGAAGAAGTGAGCGCACTTTGCGTATCAGAAGGCGGCTCGCGAGGGAAAAAAATTCGGCGATCTCCGCGAGCGCAGTCTTTTTAGAGGATAAGAGATACGACACGTATTGGGACAACACGTCCGTGAGTTTGACGGACGACGCTTCTATGGCGCTGCTCTCGACAAGGTGGCACAGCAAATCAAGAGGTCCCGAGAAATCCTGAAGCGTTATCTTGAAAACGGAGTCGTCCGGCATTTATTTCGGCATCGACAGTGCGTCGTATACCTCGCTCATCGTCCGCCCAGCCGTTTCGCGCGCGCGTTTCGCGCCTTCCGCCAGGATGTCGTTCAGTTCTGAGTTTCGCCCCTCGTAACGTTTCCTGCGTTCGCGCACCGGAGTCATATACTCGTTCACGTGAGCGATGAGCATTTTTTTGCAGTCGATGCAGCCTATTGCCGCGCTCCGGCAGCCAGCGGCTATTTCGTTCATCTGCTCCCCGTCCGGATTGAAAAACTTTTGCAAATCCCAGACAGGGCATTTCCCGGGCTCACCGGGATCTGTTCTGCGTTCCCGCGCCGGGTCGGTCATCATGGTACGTATTTTTTTGTCCAGCGCCGGAATCTCGTCGGCGATATCGAGGGAATTGCCGTATGATTTGCTCATTTTGCGCCCGTCGGTGCCGGGTATTTTGGGATTGCGCGTGAGTATCGTCGCGGGTTCCGGGAAGATGTCGCCGTAAAAGTTGTTGAAACGGCGGGCGAGTTCGCGGGCAAGTTCGAGATGCGCCGTCTGATCCTCGCCGACCGGGACCTTGACGGCCTTATAGACTAGTATGTCGGACGCCATCAGCACAGGATATCCCAGAAATCCGTAAGTCGAAAGGTCTTTGTTCCGCAGATTCAATATCTGCTCTTTATAGGTGGGGCAGCGTTCCAGCCAGCCAAGAGGCGCGATCATGGAAAGAGCGAGGTGCAGTTCTATATGTTCTTTCACGTGGGACTGCACGAAAATTGAGCATTTCTCAGGATCGAGGCCGGCGGCGAGCCAGTCGAGCAAAACCTCGCGGGCGTTGCCGCGCATTTTCGACGGATCGGCGTAATCGGACATGAGCGCGTGCCAGTCCACTATCGAATAGTAGCACTCGTGGTTTTCCTGAAGCGTCACCCAGTTGGAAAGGGCGCCGGCCATATGCCCCAGGTGCAGCCTGCCGGTGGGTCTCATCCCGCTGAAAACAATATCTCCCATAATATACGCGACACCTCCCGAAAAATTCCTGACGCCGTAATTCAGATACTATAACAGATCGACGCCAGACGGAATGTTTTTTAACGAACAAGATTTTCACTGTCAAAAATTCGCTTTAAAAAAAATAACAACTTTTTCAGGGGAAATATCTATTTTTTTTAAAACGATATCGCGTCATCGGCATAGCGCGTCAACGTGACGTCTGTTCCCCGGCGCTTGACTAATCGTCGATTTTCCGCGATGATATGCGAGCCATGTTGCGTGGAACCGACTCAGAGTAGAATCAGATGACGCGGCTTCTGTCGGCTTTTCTCCAAAGGAGGTCTCTAAGTGACATGTAAACACGCGAGACCCGCGGAACACGATTTTTTCAAGACAACGGCGGTATTTTTTGCCGTCGTTGTTCCGTTTGTTGTTTTGCCGTTCCTCGTTATATCAGACTTCATCCCCGCGCCCCGAAACGAGCCGCTTTATGTCCGTTTTCGGGATGTAGCGCCCGCTTTTTCACAGTATTCGCCGGACCGGTTTCC
>JAISYN010000158.1 GCA_031269915.1 Synergistaceae bacterium | reverse complement strand
CGCCGGATATAAAGTCGATAACTATTTCTCCGACGCAGACGATTGATGGTTTCATATATGTCTCCTTAGACTTACGCATGTTGGTCATGCGCTTTAGCAAGCATAACGTTGGATTATATTGGTGTCAAGTATAATTTTTTGCTATTTCAAAATTTATCGCATAAAAATAACGCTGATTACCTCGTGGTCATTCGGCATTCGGGCGATATGAGAGATCGTTTTGGCATATTTGATGAATGGCCGCGTACTGAGATACGGATATAAATATGACTTCGCGCGCTATGAATCATATTTAGAGTAGCACTAAATTGGTTAATCGCAAAAATTTATACTTGACACCAATATAAACCAACATGTATTATTGCGTAACATACCGTGGGTGATAAATATTGAAAACATGAAAGGGAGGGTGAGCGTTGATTGGAAGTGTTGTATTCCGTAGTCATCCCTGTTATGGCAATCCATGAAATGATGTCGAAAACTGGCAATGGGGTTGGGTTTGATTCAAAATTTGTCAATGGTATTAGAAAGGGGAAGCAAAAATGAAGAAAGTTCTTGGGTTTCTAGTTTTCTCACTGCTGGCAATAGTTATGACAACTGGGGTCGGAGCGGCGGCAAATTATAATATCGCCGTAGTAGCTAAGGATTCAACGTCGCAGTGGGTTGCGCGTCAAGGAGAAGGCATCCAAAAATTTGCCGATCAGACTGGACACAACGCGTTTCAAAAGGGGCCGGCAGAGACTGACCTGTCTGCTCAAATACAGATAATCAGAGATGTCATGGCGCAGGGAATTGATGCCCTTTGTGTGGTTCCTGTGGATATAACCGGCATTGAGCCTGTGTTGAAAGAGGCAAGAGACGAGGGCATCGTCGTAATAGTCCACGAGGGTTCCACAGTTAAAAATAAGGATTGGGCAATTGACGCATTTGATAACACCGCGTTTGGCGCGTTTATCATGGATGAATTGGCTGCCGAAATGGGTGAAGAGGGCGTTTATACCACCATGGTGGCCAGTGTAACTAACGGTTCGCATAATCAGTGGGTAGATGGCGGGATAGCTCGGCAAAAATCAGCCTATCCAAAGATGACCCTTTTGGAGGCGGCGCCTAAAAATGAATCGGGCGACGATCAAGAGCGCGCTTACGAAAAAGCCAAAGAATTGCTGAAAATGTATCCCGAGATCAAGGGTTTCCAGGGATCATCCTCAAAGGACGCTCCCGGAATAGCAAAGGCCATCGAGGAGCTCGGATTACAGGGTAAAGTGTTTGTGACGGGAGTAGCTACGCCTATTGGGGCCAAACAATACATTGAAAGCGGTTCGATAAAGGCTGCCTGTTTGTGGGACCCGGGCCAGGTTGGTTATGCGATGTGTGATCTTGCCGTAAAAGTTTTGGATGGAGTTAAAATTGTTGAGGGCATTGACCTCAATGAAGAGGGCTATCGCAGTATCCATATTTCGGACAGCGATCCCACTTGTCTCGAAGGCAATGCGTTTATGAAAGTCACCAAGGAAAACGTGAACAATTACAGTTTCTAAAGAGTGCGCGTTATTCGTTTGATATACAGTGTGCGAAGGTAATGCCACTAAGTACATCGCACACTGTATTATATGGATTTCAATGTGTACGAGGTATGGAAGATATGGAAAATCATTGTTTCATTGAATTACGGGATATAAGCAAGTCGTTTTCAAATCTTAAAGTGCTGAATAATGTCAGTTTAACTATAAATCGGGGAGAAATACACGCTCTGGCTGGTGAAAACGGCAGTGGAAAATCGACTCTAATCAAAATATTGTCAGGTATATATACCTGTGATTCTGGACGCATAATTATTGATGATGTTGAATACGCTAAGTTACAGCCAATACAGGCGATAAACCATGGCATTCAGGTTATCTATCAGGATTTTTCGATTTTCCCTAACCTCACTGTCAAGGAAAATATCTCCATGAATAGCATGGTTCGGTCTGGTAAAAAATGGGTTTCGCAGAAACAAATTACGGAGATAGCTAGAGTGGCTGCGGATCGGATCGGATTTGAAGTTGACCTCGACGAACGCGTGGAACGTTTGTCGGTGGCGGATAAACAGCTCATTGCCATATCGCGCGCTATGCTGCAGAACGCAAGATTGATAGTTATGGACGAACCTACCACCGCTCTTACAAAAAAAGAAGTAGACAAGCTTTTCCATGTAGTGAAAAAACTCCAGACACAGGGAGTGGCAATTTTATTTATCAGCCACAAAATTGACGAAGTTTTTGAGATATCTCAACGTTTTACGATTCTACGCAATGGAGAACGAGTTATAACCGACGATGTGAAGGTTTTGGATGATGAACAATTTACTTTTTACATGACTGGGAGAAAATTTCACAAAAGACGTAACGAGAATCGCCCCCAGGATGACGTGGTACTCGAATGCAGAAATCTTACGCTCAAAAACTCGTTTTATGACGTCTCGTTTTGCTTGAAACGCGGAGAAATACTCTGCGTCACAGGACTATTGGGTTCTGGGCGCACCGAGCTTGCCGAGGCGCTCTTCGGATTGCGCCCGGCGCGACAAGGCGAGATTTACATCGAGCAAGAACGCGTAAAAATAAACAGCGTGCAGCAAGCCATGAAATTAGGAATCGGTTATGTACCACAGGATCGTCTGACGGAGGGTTTGTTTCTCAATCAGAAAATATTCTGGAATCAAATTGTTTCAAATATTGGCGCTAACATCTCACGCTTTGGTTTGCTTCAACAGGCTCGTCTCCGGGAAGAAGCTGATAAATGGATCAGCGATTTGGACATAAAGTCTGAAAACAGTGAGCTTCCGATTTCTACCTTATCCGGAGGAAATCAACAGAAAGTAATTCTGGGGAGATGGCTTGCGGGGTCTCCCAAAATACTGATTCTTAACAGTCCTACGGTAGGTGTGGATATCGGCGCAAAATTTGACATAATAGAGATATTAGAAAATCTCGCAAAGAATGGGACAAGCATACTGATAATATCGGATGATTTTCAGGAGATAGTGGCGTGCAGTCAACGAATTCTGGTCATGCGCGTCGGACGAATCGTCGACTCCATGGTAACCGCGGATATCGACGAGAGAATTATAAGCAAAGTGGTGACTCTAAGTGAAACGCCTTGATGTCAAATCTGAGATGCGACGTTTTTGGAGCCAGACGGAACCGTATTTGTTTTTGGTCATTGTAGCCGTTACATTGCTAATACAAGTAATCAGCGGCCAATTTTACACTCCCAACAATATCACTGATATATTACGTTCTCTCATCATACCCGGGCTTTTTTCGATCGGAGTTATGATGGTAATAGTGTCTGGCGGGGTGGACGTATCTTTTCCAGCCATAGGAGCGCTCGCAATGTATGTGGTTGTCGCCGTGCAACGCGGCAATGGTCATGGCGGCAGTGTTTTGCTGGGCTATTTGGCGGCCATGGGCATTGGTCTTTTGGTAGGCATGCTCAACGGTTTTATAATAGCAAAATATAATATGCCAACTCTAATAGTGTCTCTTGGCACTTCCAGCCTTTGCATCGGTATAATGCAGGGAGTTTTAAAAGGACATGAGATTCCTCTTCCAGCTAACATTCTGGCATTCGGTAAGCTTAAATTTTTCACCGCGGCGAATAGTGTTTCAGGTTTAACTAGTGATATGCCGCTAACGTTCGCTTTTTTGGTTATAGCGGTTGGTATAGCATATATACTTTTAAACCATACGATGCTTGGACGAGGCGTTTATGCTGTGGGCGGAGATCCTCAAGCGGCTTCGCGAGCTGGATTTAACGTCTTTTTCACTCGGATGTTTCTGTATTCTTTCGTGGGGGTGTTAGCGGGTTTCACAGGCTATACAAGGGCGATAGTGACATTGAACTGTCAGCCTGTCAATCTGATTGGCACGGAACTCAACGTAATCGCTGGCGTGGTGCTTGGTGGCGTCCGTATCACCGGAGGAGTCGGTACTCTGAAAGGTACGATCTTGGGTACTCTGCTTCTGACTACAATCAATAACAGTCTAATCATGCTCGGTATTCCGACAATATGGCAATCCATTTCCATAGCTGTTTTTATTCTGGTTGGTACCGGAATCTCCTCTATTCAGGCTGAAATGGTCAAGAAAAATCGCATGATAAGTTTGAGCCGACGCGATGCCGCATGAAAGCGAGTGGTATGATGGGAAAAAATAAAAAAGGGCGCGCGCCTGGAAGCATTGTGACTGCCGATCCAATCTTTCTCAGGTTGATGGGAATTATCTGCGTCATTGTTGTGCTGATGTCCATACTGAGGCCTGGCAGATTCCTTACGGTGCGGATGTTTTCATCCATGGCGGTTCAATTTCCGGAGTACGGGCTAATGGCGATGGGACAAATGCTTGCGATGATTACAGGGGGCATTGATTTATCGTGCGTCAGTATCGCCAATCTGACAGGCATTTTATGCGCGATGCTTTTGCAAAGCGCTGAATTGGATGTAATAGCCTCTGAGTATGGTTTTATTGCGTCGACTCTTCTTCTGTTGCTAATTTTAGCAATGGGATTGTGCGTAGGCCTTATGTGCGGCGCCCTGAACGCCCTATTCATACACAAATTCTACATTCCTCCTATCATGGCTACTATTGGCACAATGGCGCTATATAAAGGCATTGGTTTAGTTTTGACCGGAGGAAAAGCGCAAAGTGGAATGCCTTCATCGGTAATCTCACTCGGTCACTATAAATTTCTGAAAGTGATACCGATTCAAGTGATCATATTCATAGCAATGGCTCTGATTTTATCGTTTGTAATGCATAAAACCGCTTACGGAATCAATATCTATCTCTTTGGCAGCAATGAACGCGGCGCGGTGTACGCTGGCATGAACAGGGGGACCATGCTCTTCAAAAGTTATATGCTCTCGGGACTTTTCAGCGCTGTGGCGGGTTTGATAATGCTGGCGACACTAAATTCCGCAAAAGCTGATTACGGCTCATCATATCTGATGCTGACTATCCTAATATGTGTGTTAGGCGGAGTCAATCCAAGCGGAGGTACCGGAAAAACCGGAGGAGTGGTTCTCGCTGCAATATCCATGCAACTGATTGCTTCTGGCATGAATATGTTTGGTAACCTGAGCGTTTTTTATCGTAACTTGGTATGGGGGATTGTTCTGATAGCGGTGATGGTCTCAAATTATTACCTCAATGGGAGAAAAGACTGAAATTGAGATAGGGAGGGAAAGGGTATGGATTATCGGGAATATCAAGCGCTGGTAGTGAAAGAATTGGGAGAGGTTCTGAAAAGAGTCGATGAAGGCGAACTTCAGCGGGCGCTGGAAGCGATAAAAAACGCGGATAAGGTCGTCGTTTATGCGGGAGGCCGCGAAGGGTTGGCGTTAAAGTCTTTTACAATGCGCCTCGAACATTTAGGGAAAGACGCGCGTTGGGCGTGGGATGATACAGCTCCGGCAGTGGGTAAAGGCGATCTCTGTATATTTGCGGGAGGCACCGGCGTAGTAGGTCACGTCTACTACACCGCCAATGAAGTACGTCAGCGCGGAGCAAATGTCTTGGTCATAACTGCTTCGCCTAAGTCCACGCTTGCCTCGTACGCGGATACATTAGTGTACCTCCCGGGTTTTACGCCAAACGCGACAGGCGATGTCGTTCAATCCGCTCAACTTATGGGCAATTTGTTCGAGCAATCTCTGCTCTTACTTTGTGATATCATGGTAATGATGTTGAAAGATCAACTTGGCATAAGTTCAGAGACTATGGCAAGCCGCCATCGTAATTATGAATGAGAAGGCGATTGAAATGAGTGTAATTCAATATTTTCCTTATGATCACTTGGATGTGACCGTTGGCATTTATAAAAATCGTGTTTTACAGACCGGGAATGATGAGATAACTTTGTATGAGCTGAGAATGAGCCACCCATACAAACAAAAAGTCATAGATGCGGACGCGTTGCATTCTATAGAACATCTTTGCCTGCAATATATTTATGATCGAAAAATGCAAAATGAGAATGTTCTGTTTTTTGGAACGATGTCGTGTCGGACAGGATGTATCCTGATTGTGCAGAACATGTCCACTTCTGATGTGGTGAAATTGATTGAAGAGATGTTTCAATATGCCGCCGATTTCGAAGGCGAGCTGCCATTGCTTCGCATGAGTGACTGCGGAAATATTTATGGGCACGATCCTCTTCAGGCACGCGAGGAAGCGGCGCGCTATCTTGCGGTTCTGAAATCCAATCCACAGGGAAATTGCTCATATTATAATAGTTGACGTCAATCTTTTTAAGCGTTAAGTTTCCTATGCGCGTTTCGCCGGAAACTCTTTCTTTATTTTTTATGTAAGAGGATTTAGATTTGTATGCGGTTCTGAAAAATTTTGCCTTTGAAGTGAGCGGAGGAAGTAATGAACAGAAACACCGTTGAGCGAAGGCTGAAACTAAAGAATATATTATTGACATCGGGCAGCGTGAACAGCGCGGACGCGTCGATGATGTTTTCTGTTTCGACGGAGACCATTCGCAAGGATCTGTTGTTTTTAGAAAAACAAGGTTTCGCAAAAAAAAATCATGGAGGAGCAATCGCAAGTACTGATTACATAGAGACGCCTTTTGATTTGCGCAATGATAAAAATGTCGATCTCAAGATAAAGGTCGCCAAAAAGGCATTGGAGTATGTTCCCGAGAAAGGCGTTATCCTTCTTGATGCGGGAAGTACAATTCTGATGCTGGCAAAAGAACTTCTTTCACGTGAAAATCTCACCATAATCACAAACTCAATGAGCGTATGCAATATGCTGCTGCCCAGCTCAAATAACGTTTATATAACGGGCGGCCTTGTCAAAAACGTAACGATGTCGCTCGTTGGGCTTTGGGCAAACAGTTGCCTGAGTTCAATCAATATCGATATAGCTTTTCTGGGTACCAGCGGTTTCATGAATTTTACGGGGCCGAGTTCCGAATCCTTTCAGGAAGCCGAGATTAAAAAGAAGATATTGGAACGCAGCAACGTATCAATTGTCCTCACCGACAGCAGCAAATGCAAACTGAACGCGCTGGCGCAGTTCGCGCTGTGGAACGAAATAAATTATCTGATCATGGATAATCCGCCGGAATTGGACAGAATAGAGCAGATTCAGCAGTCGACTAACGTCATACTCATTTGAGGAGGCCGCCCGCATATGTTAAGGCTTGGATATGACACATGGCTTTGGACCAAAGGCAATTTCGAGCATAAATATCTCTGGGTCATCAGGGAGGCCAAGCGCCTTGGCGGGAACGTAATTGATTTCGCCGTCTCGGATCATACGGCGTTTCCCACGGAAGAAGCCGCTGCTCTCATAGCAGAAACTGGCTTGGAACCGGTTACGTCCACTACTTTGCTAGCGCATAACAATCCCGTTTCGCCGCTCCCGGATGTCCGAGCAAAAGCGGTGGAGAGTATGAAGGGACTCATTGATATAACAAAAGCGCTCGGGGGTAGCCTTACAGCGGGAGTGAATTATGCCGGCTCAGGGTGCCTCACCGGTAAATTGAGAACCAGGCAGGAACTGGAATGGTCGGCTGAATGTATGCGCGAAGTCGCCGATTACGCCGCGGAAAGAGATATTGTCATTGCCGTAGAGCCTGTCAAGCGTTTCGAGTGTCACATCATAAACAGGGCCGAACAGGCTCTGGAATATATTGAACTTGTCGGTCGATCAAACCTGGGGGTGCATCTCGACTGTTTCCACATGAATATCGAAGAGCCGGACATCCCCGGCGCCGTGGAGCTTTGCGGGGATAAGCTGAAATATATGCACCTGGTGGACAGTAATCGGGGTGCGCCCGGACAAGGGCACATCCCTTGGCTGTATCTGTTTAAAGCTTTGAAAAAAATTGGGTTCAACGGGCCGGCGACTTTTGAAACATTCGGGCCCGACGATATAGAGGATACTTATCCCATCACCATGCAGGGGCAAAAATTCGCCGAAACAACGGCGGATCTATGTGAAAAAGCCATGCGTTATCTAAACGCGGTTCAAACGATAGTTTTTGATTGATTAACAAGAATCGTTTTACCGGTCGTGTGAATAAAAATCTATACAAGCTCTCCCATAATGTGCGTAGCGTTTGCGGCAGCCGTATGCTTCGGCGGAAGGAGGCGCCAGCAGGCGCAGGGGAGGACCCCAAAACCGGCGCCGTTGCTGACGTAGCTGTCCCGGTGTTTCGACATCCCCTGAGTTATATTTATATTATAGGCGCGCTTCATCGCGAGATTGCACAGCCATATTTGCCCTCCGTATCTTGGTATTTGCGGATGATGTTTCAGGAGAAGGACTAAGCGATCTTTCGGCAAATTAAGCAACGGCGGCCATATTTCGGTGTTGTCGTCTAATCCGACTATCACTATTCCACCCGCCTCGACAGATCTGTTGTCTAGCAGCGCAAGCTCGGATTTGGCGCAGTTGTCGTCACGCCGGGGTGAGTTTTTGTTTTCGCGGCTTTTTCCGCTCCCGTCCTGTAAGCGTCTTTAATGGCCGCCCGCCAGGCGTATTTATCCAGCGTCATAAGTATTTCCGCGGATATTCCTCCCGGCGTGCAGGCTTCGGATGTCATTTCCCCGAACGTCGAAGCGGAATCCGCTTCTCTCATCTTCATGCACCCCGCGACAGTATGCCCGGCGATCAGCGCGGCCTTTTCCCTCGATAAACCGCAGAGGACTCCTGCCTCCACCATATTTTCGATGAAAGCGAACACCGGGGCCGAACTGCTCAGAGATGTGACGATATTTATCTCATCCTCGTTCATGTCGATGCAATGGCCTAAATTTTCCAGTATCTTTACAACTTTATGTTTTATTTCAGGCGTAACATTCCCGTTGCAAGCGATTGGAAGTATGCCATACCCTACCCTGCTCGGCGGATTTGGCAGCGTTCGGATGATGGGGATATCAAAACCTATTTTCTCGATTTCCGATATGGATACCCCTCCCGCAATCGTCACTACTGTCGCGCTCCTTTTCTCACACTTCGATAATTCACTGATTAATTCAGGTATTACCGGAGGACGGACGCATATGAAAACAATGTCCGCGTATTCAAACGCTGTCCTATTTTCCGCGGCGATTTTTACTTTGAAATTCGACGCCATCCACTCACATCTATCATGATTGGAGTCGCTTACCATGATGTCCTTCGAGTCAGAAAAAACGCCTTTTCTGCTTAAGTTTGATAATATCATCTCTGTAACATTTCCAGCTCCGATAAATGACAGTTTCGCACCGCTGTTATGCATGTGGATTCCCCCTAATAGCAACTTAATTGATCGTATAGAATTATATATCACTTGACAATCGATTTTACACAGCGTATTATCAGGCTGTTCAAAATTTACGGAATATTGATTAACGTTAATCACTGCTGAGTGACTTTTAAGGTTTTGTTATGAAAGAAACGAATCTTTTAAAGAAGGAAATTCTTAATATTTTGAGTGATTCCTCTTATCCGGTAGGCGCGAGATTCATCGCCGGGGAATTGTCGAAACGCTCATATAGGATAAGTCAGGCGAGCATTGGAAGGTTTTTGGCAAAACTTGAATCTGACTGTTTTGTCAAAAGCGCCGGGAAAAAAGGCAGGCAGTTATCCGAAGCTGGGCGCGCCGAACTTGGCAGGCTGATATCGCTCGAACACGACGCGGTTTCATTGGAAAATATGCGCGAATTGATGGCGAGGACAGATTTCAAAGCGCTGGTGGACGTACAAGAGGCAAGAATAGTCATAGAGCCAAGCCTCGCGTTCTTTGCCGCGGAAAACGCCGCGCCGGAGGATCTGAATGAAATGCGCAGAATACTGGCCGAAGCGGATGAAGCATCCGTGAATATGGAAAACATACTTGAATACGGAGACGCGTTCCATATCAAAGTGGCAAGCGCGGCACGGAAACCAATATTGGAGGCGGCGTTCAATATCATCTGTCCTCAACGAAAATGGAACACTGCGCTGATGGGCTTTATTCAAGATCAAATCAACGACGTAAATAACGTCAAGCACTGGGACATCTGCGAAGCGATAACGGGACGCGATCGGGAGAAGGCGAGCGAACTTATGAAAGCCCATCTGTACAGCGTTTATTTCTCTTTGAAAAGATATGCCGGAGTATAGATACATTGACCGGCATATCTAACTCGGAAGGAGTGATATGCGGCGTATGCTTTACAAGGAATTTGCTCATTTAATCTATCTTAACAGGGAGGTTGCATTACAATGACGAAAAGGTTCGTTTCTGCTTTTGGAATAATCGCGGTTATCGTAATGATGGTCACATTTGTGGATGCGGTTGTGCCCTCATCCGTTCACGCGGCGGAAACCGTAAAAATAGGTTGGTATGGTCCGACCAGCGGCTCAAACGCCCAGGACGGGCAGGACGGACGCCTCGGGGCGGAAATCGCGCGCGACCTTGTCAACGCGGAGGGCGGAATCAATGGGCGGCAGGTCGAAATTGCATTCGCGGACGATAAGGGCGATCCAAAGGAAGGCGCGAGTATTGCCACTAAATTCGCGAGCGACAAGGATATTATCGGAGTGGCAGGCCCTTTCAACAGTTCGGTAATGTTGGCGGCAGCGCCCATATACAACAGGGCGAAACTTCCTAACGTCGGCTGGGGCGTCTCTTCTCCGCTCATTACCACTGCCGGGGATTATATTTACAGAGTCCAGTTCACTGACAGTCTCGGGGGAGATTTTGTAGCGAAGTGGATGGTAGAGGAAGAAGGGTTTAAGAAAGTTGCCGTAGTCTATGAAAATACGGACTATGGGGTGGGACTGCTTGAGGTTATGAGAAAGTCGGTACTGGCATACGGCGGGGAGATCGTGGCCGAGGCGTCTTATATGCAGGGACAGACCAAGGATTTCAGCTCGATAATCACAAGTGTGAAGAATGCCGCGCCGGACGCCATATTCATGGGTTCCGTGTACAATGAGACAGCTCTGTTTTGCGTGCAGGCCAGGGATCTCGGTCTTACCGCGCCTGTGTTTGGAACTGACGGCCTGTTTTCCGACGGGCTGCTCGACCTTGGCGGAGCGGCCGTGGAAGGTCTCCGGTGTTTCTGTGTCTTTTTCCACGAATTTGACTCTCCTTCGGTTCAAAAACTCGTAAAAGCATACGGCGAAAAAACTGGAAAGATACCCAGCACTTGGGTCGCGCTCAGTTATGACGCCACTATGGCGGTTATAGAAGCTATTCGTAAAACCGACGCGCGCAGCAGGGAAGACGTAAAGAAAGGCCTCGATAATCTTGGCGTTTTTGAAGGCGCCACAGGAAAGATGCAGTTCGACGAAAATGGGGACGTCTTGAAAGATTTCAGCAAAATTATAGTCAAGGACGGAAAATTCATTCCCTACAAGAAGTAATTTTTCCGCGGCGGAGGGGGGGAATATATTCCCTTCCCTCCGCATCAGGAATTATCACATTTTGCGGGAGGTTTTCACATGTTCTTTCAGCAGTTAGCGAGCGGTCTGGCGGTAGGGAGCATTTACGCCCTTATTGCCATCGGTTATACAATGGTGTATGGCATCCTTTTTTTTGTAAACTTCGCTCACGGCGACGTGTATATGTTCGGGACGTACTGCGCGTTTTTCATCTTTACCGCGTTTCTGGGGATAGACGCCGCCGGGGAGATAACGATAATGAAATTTATCGTCGGTCTCATTCCCGCAATGGCGGCCTGCGCCGTTATAGGCGTGCTTCTGGAGAGGCTCGTTTATCGTCCGATACGCAAGGGGAGCAGACTTTCCGCCATGATTTCGGCGCTAGGGGCGTCTTTATTCCTTTGTAACGGAGCCATGTACCTGTTTGGAAGCCAGACAAGGCCAATGCCTAAGTTGTTTGCCGGGCAATTTCTCACAATAGGCAATACCATTATCAGCTACATTCAGATAACTATCTTTGTACTGTCGCTCATTCTCATGCTGGTATTGCATCTTTTCATCAAACGCACCAAACTGGGCAAGGCGATAAGGGCCGTATCGGATGATCAGCGCGCCGCTGTACTCATGGGTATAAACATGGACTACGCCATTTCCGCTACCTTCGCGATAGGGTCGGCTTTGGCCGGGGCCGCCGGAATTCTGGTTGGCATATACTACGGAGCCGTTTATCCCACGATGGGGGCGGTGGCCGGATTGAAAGCTTTTACGGCTGCGATTCTCGGCGGAATTGGCAGTATACCGGGGGCTATGTTTGGGGGTATCGTACTCGGTTTGATAGAAAGCCTTGGGGGAGCTTATATTTCATTTGGTTACAGGGATGCCATCGCGTTTTGTGTCCTTATAATCGTGTTGTGGTTGATGCCTACGGGCATTTTAAGAAAAGGTCGGTCATAAGATGATATTGCGCCCAGGTTTTTTATCTTCTTATAAGCGTTTTATTTGGCTGTTGTTTTTCGCGGCTATATCGGCCATCCCCTTCTTTACGTCAAACGACTATTTTTTGCACGTGTTGGTTCTTATCGCGATTTATTCCGTACTATCGGAGAGCCTCAATGTTATTGTCGGATTTACAGGACAATTTTCACTCGGACACGCGGGTTTTTGGGCAATAGGCTCCTACGTGGCGGCGTTGATGATGATAAAGTCCGGAACCCCTTTCTGGATCGCTTGTCTCGCCTCGATGACTGCCTGTTTTGTGGTAGGCGTGCTCCTTGGTCTGCCGGCAATGCGTCTCAAGGGCGATTACCTCTGTATAGTCACATTGGGTTTTGGAGAGATTGTCAGGATATGCGCGACTAATATGCAGATAACGCGCGGGCCGATGGGGCTTCCAGGGATACCGCTTCCTGAATTCGCGGGTTTCGTTTTCGAGACTGAGCGTTCGATGTATTACCTTTGCTGGGCTGTGGCCGCAGTCGCGATATATGTGGTTTCAAGGGTCGGTAAATCGAATTTCGGACGGGCCTTGATGGCGGTGCGCGATGATGAACTCGCGGCGGCAGCTTTGGGTGTCAACGTAACGTATTATAAAGTTATGGCATTCGGTATAGGCGGAACGTTGGCCGGTTTAGCCGGAGCGCTTTACGCTTCCTGGACGACATTCATCAGCCCGGATGTGTTTCAGTTCAGCGATTCATCGAACATTTTCTGCATGATGATATTAGGAGGATTGGGGACGACGGCCGGCCCGATAATCGGCGCGTTCGTACTGGCGGGGCTCCCGGAGCTTTTGCGCGGGTTCGCCGAATTTCGCCTGATAATTTTGGGACTCATGATGATACTGCTGATGATTTACCGTCCTGGCGGTCTCATCGGATCATACGACACTGTCGGTATCCAGACAAAAGTCAAAAGGAGAAAAATTGAGAGGGGCGAGCATCATGCCGCTTGAAGTGACTGAAATTTCGATGATTTTTGGCGGAGTTGTGGCATTGAACAAGGTGAGCTTTTCAGTCGGGGCGGGTTCAATCTTTGGATTGATAGGGCCGAACGGCGCCGGGAAAACGACAATGTTCAATATAATCGCGGGCGTTTTCAAACCTACAAGCGGCAGTGTCCTGTTTGACGGACGTCGTCTGGACACCGAATCGAACTATTTGAGAGTGAAAAGGGGCATCTCGAGGACTTTTCAAAACATACGGCTGTTTCAAAACATGACGGTCCTCGAGAACATCGTCGTTGGCATGCACACGAAATTAAAAAGTACTCTGCTGGAAGCTCTCATGTCCACTCCAAGATGGAAGGCGGAAGAAAAAAAAGCCCGTGAGGAAGCCGCGGAATTTTTGAAAACATTCGGCCTCGGCGGCAGGATGAACGACTTGGCTCGCTCTCTGCCATATGGTGAACAGCGCATACTGGAGATGGCGCGCGCGCTTGTCACTGGAGCGCCGGTAATACTTCTGGACGAGCCGGCGGCCGGCCTCAACCAGGTGGAGTCGGCGCGTTTGATCGACCTTATAAGGATGATCCGCGAAAAGATGGGAAGAACCGTTCTGTTGGTCGAACATGACATGAGCGTGGTGATGGACGTATGCGAATATATAGTCGTCCTTGATCACGGAGTGAAAATCGCGGAAGGGCTTCCCTCGGAAATAAGAAAGAATAAAATGGTTATAGAGGCATATCTCGGAAGGCAATACGCAGATGAAGCTGGAAATTGAGAAATTGACCGCAAGTTACGGCAGCGTGCGCGCGCTTCACGGTATTGATTTATACTGCGAAACCGGAGAGATGGTCGCGGTCATCGGCAGTAACGGGGCCGGTAAATCGACGACGCTGAACTGCATCTGCGGCGTAGTCCCGGTTTCTTATGGAGAAGTTCGGCTGGATGGCCTGGATATTCTGGATCGCCCTCCGCACGAGATCGCGGCTATGGGAATAGCTCAGGCGCCTGAAGGAAGGAGGATGTTTCCTCGCCTCACCGTACTTGAAAACCTTGAAATGGGCGCGTACTTGCTGAACGACAACAAAACGCTCAAAAAAAGGCTCGAATATATCTATGACCTGTTTCCTAAACTGTTCGAAAGGAAAGGCCAAAATGCCGGAAATCTGAGCGGAGGCGAGCAGCAGATGCTCGCAATCGGGCGGGCCCTGATAAGGGAACCCAGTTTTCTGTTGCTTGACGAACCATCCCTGGGGTTAGCGCCGGTTGTGGTGGAAAGTATATTCGATGTGATATCGGGTTTGGTCAGATCCTCTGACGTAGGGATCATACTTGTGGAACAGAACGCCGTATTGGCCCTCGGTATAGCCGACCGCGGATATGTTTTGGAAAATGGGCGGATAGTTCTGGAATCCCCGGCAAAAGCCCTGTTGGATGACGAAAGGGTTAAGACCGCATATATAGGAGGCTGAGGTTGGATCATGGCTGAACACGCTGCCGAAGAACTGCGGAAAAAAATAAAACGGATATTGACCGGAGAATTGCCATCGGCAAAAGACATAATATCCGAAGGGCGGAAGATAGCTGCTGGATTGAAAATAGGCCGGACTGAATTCTTCAACATGATGGACGTATCTTCCGAGGCGGAATACAAACGCAGGTGTATTGCCGAACGAAAAATCATGTATCACTGCCACATAGGGATGAGTACGTGGCAGGACACGGCTGGCGCGCTTCAGGAGATTTTCAGAGTTTCGCGGAAGAACGACTTCATACAGGATCGAGCCGGCCTCTGTTTGGACAGAAGAATGGCGCTCCCTTCCGAATTGCGTGAAAAAGCGCTGGCCGAAACAGGCCCTATGCTGGAGACCGAGGACGAGTGGATGAATGTCGGGCGCGCGGCTCCGATACAACCGCATATGGGGGATTTCATGATCGGGTTCCCGGCGTCTGTCGAAAACACCGTACACGCTCTTAAAGCAGGAGTTACCACTATCGGCAACTTGTCCCAGTTTTTCGCGCACGAGGCTCCGATGTGGAGGGATCAAACCGCTACGGTTGCCGCTACGGCAAAAGCGATAGCGATTATGGGCTGCTTGAGAGAACAGGGTACGCTTTTTCATTCGTATCTCGATGACGGATTTGGGGCTCTTTTCACGGACAGCGCAACTGTGGCCGGATGGGCAATGATGGAAAAATATATAGTCGAGGATCTCTTTGGGGCGAAAATAGCCCATTGTATGGGAGGCTTGATAACAGATCCCATAAAACGTTCGGGGTGGATATTCGCTCTTGACGAAATACATGAGCATGACTGCGTGGGGTCCATGTTCTTCGGCGACACGCTTTCGCTCACGGCGGACTTCTCGGCAAACAGGGGAGTGTTAGCCGAGTACATGCTGTGGGATATAGCGACACAGTTGGAATGTCCCACAGGTCATGGGCTCCTCAATATGCCGGTTACCGAAGCCATTCGCGTTCCGTCGGTCGAGGAAATAATAGACGCGCAGATTTTCGCCAGAAGGCTGGAAAAAGCGGCAAGACGCATACACCCACTGCTTGATTTTACGCCGTCCAAGTGTTTCGCGAGGAAAGTCGTGGATGAGGGAAAAAAAGTATTCGAAAACGCGATGTCGGGCTTGCGGGAATTCGGAGTTGACATCGGCGATCCTGTGTTAATGTTGTATTTACTGAAATCGCTCGGTCCGGCTGTGTTTGAAGAAGCGTTTGGGGCCGGCGCGCCCGACGACGAATATTCACGAGGAAGAAAACCTGTCGTTCCCAATGATGTCTTCGAAAGTTCAGAGGCGTGCGCCGCTATGTACGGCTCGCTGTTTTCTGCAGACGGTTCTCATCATGTATTTGACGGCAAGCGGCTCATTGTTGCTTCGACCGACGTACATGAACACGCGCTTTACGTTATATCAAAACTACTTAGAATAGCGGGCGCGACGATTATAAATATAGGCCCCGAACGCAATCCTGAGGATATCGCGGAGACCGCCGCAATCGAACAACCCGACGCGATACTTGTGAGCACTCATAACGGCATGGCTCTCGCTTACGCCCATCGCCTGCTTGACGAAATGAAGGAACGAAATGTCGAAACGCCGATATTCTTCGGAGGAGTGCTCAATCAAAAAGTCGATGGAGAAACGCTGCCTGTCGACGTAACATCCGACATCACGCGTTTGAATATACGGACTATCCCGGATCTCAATGCGTTAATCGCATCGGCAAATGAATTATGGGATATGTGATCGGTTTAGATACCGGCGGTACTTATACCGATGCTGTCCTATACGAGCGTTGCAGCGATAAAATAGTTAAGTGGTTCAAAACCCCGACAATACCCGGCGAGCTGACGCGGTGCGTAAAAAATGCGATAATCGGCCTTGACGTCGTTTTTAAGAACGAAATAGATTCTGTTCACTTGTCCACTACGTTAGCGACAAATGCCGCGGTAGAAGAACATCTGAGACCGGTCGTGTTGTTTTTGATCGGCTACGGACGGGATTGGGCGGCCTTTAAATCAATGCGGTCCGAGGAATTTGGAGCGAGAGAGTTGGTTTTTATTGACGGCAGTCATGATTTTTATGGCAGGATGATAACCCCGCTCGACAAAGAGGAGTTGATCCTTGAGGCGACCCGCTTGAATAAACCAGGTATGAACATAGAAGCCGCGGCAGTATCGGCGATTTACGGAGTTAGAAATCCATCCCACGAACTAGAGGCTCGTGAAATAATCGCGAAATATATGGGCAGACCCGTCGTATGCGGCCACGAACTGGCTTCGGGGTTGAACGCCATTACAAGAGCGACTACCGCCGCGCTTAACGCGGCGTTGATTCCAATTCTCCATGAGTTTCTCGACGGTATCCGCACCGCGCTCTCGGAAACAGGTTTAGGCGATGTTCCGGTAATGTTGCTGAAAGGCGATGGAGCTTTGATTAAAACCGATTCCATTCTGATGCGCCCTATAGAGACATTACTTTCCGGACCGGCCGCAAGCGCGGCAGGCGGCGAATGGCTTGCTAAAGGAATATTGCCTCCGGATGCGGCTTCAAAAATCGTCGTGGATATAGGGGGTACTACCACTGACATCGCGAGGACAGAAAACAGCCGGCCTTTGCTCAACGAACAAGGGGCAAAAATTGGCCGTTTTCAGACAATGGTAAAGGCCGCTGATATCCGTACGGTAGGTTTGGGGGGAGACAGCGCCGTCAAAGTTTCTCATGACGGTTATCTCGTAATAGGCCCCGAACGCTGCGAGCCTTTGAGTTCCCTGGCTGAGCTATTTCCTGAGGTTCAGTCGGAAATTATGCGAGATGAAAAAATGCCGTCGCGAAATTCTACAATGTTCGTGAGAAAAACCGCTAAAAGCCATGAATCACTTAAGGGAGAGTACGCAAGAATTATGCATGGGCTTGATTCTTCACCCGTTAGATACAGTGACTTGATAAACGCTAATTTTTCAAACCCATCGTTCATTTCATATATGGAAGATCTTTGGCGTTCGGGATTTGTGATTTTTTCAGGTTTTACCCCGACTGATGCCATTTGTGCGCTAGGGGGCATTGATATTGGTAACGCAGCTCTTGGAGCGGCGCGCTGGGGCGCCGGAATCCTCGCGTTAAATTATAGGGAGCGCCTGGACGAGAAAGAATTCTCGAAGAAGGTTGTCCAAACCGTAAACGAGAATTTCGCCGCGTTCATTGTACAGGATGCGCTTGAACGCGGCAAAATATCGGGCGATATTGGGCTCCGGCCTGAAAGATCCCCTCTGATCAGAGGTTTCCTTGGGATTAATGAAGCCGGGCCAGGGATGCCGGAAATATCGATGAAAATCCATACGCCATTCATCGTGGTCGGCGCGCCGGCGATGGCATATTCAGAACGCGCGGGAGAATTATTCGACGCTATATGCGTGACGCCGCCTCTTTGCGGAGTCGCCAGCGCGATAGGAACGGCTATAAGCGAACAGTGGTCGGTGAGGGAAATCGAAATAACGAAGCCGACTGACGATGAACGTTACCACCTGCATCTTCCGACCGGCGCTAAGGTTTTTTTCTCGCTGGAAGACGCGTTGAATGGCGGAATACTCGAAATGACCGCGCTGCTCAAGAGCGAAGCCGCAAAAAGCGGTATTGACGAGCCTGTAATAGAAGTGACGAGAAAAGATTTAAAGACAGAGATGGTAAATGGGAATTCACTATATTGGGGAACTAAATTAATTTTTGAAACGAGAGAATTCAAATGAGCGGGTTGAACGGGTTCAAAAAACTAATTCAAACTGTTGATACGCATACCGGAGGCCAGCCCACGCGGACTGTCGTTTCCGGGATGCCACAATGTCCTGGGACAAATATGTCTGAAAAAATGCTTTACATGAAGGACAACTATGACGACATACGGGAATTTCTCATCTCCGAGCCCAGAGGAGCCCCTAACACGTCGCTTGCGATACTGGCCGAACCGACTCTTTCCGGCGCGGACGCAGGGGTATTCTACTGTGAGTCGCACGGTTACATGCCGATGTGCGGCCATAATACGATAGGGGTAGCCACGATGATGGTCGAGACGGGCATGGTGCGAGTCGAAGAACCTGAGACCAGAATTGCGTTGGAGACCCCGGCTGGAATGGTCAACGTAACCGTATCGGTGAAAAATGGGCATGCGGTGAGCGTGTCGTTTTTGAATGTACCGGCGCTTGTATTGATGAGAAATATAGAAACGGAATTTTTGGGGAATAAAATCCGTATAGACGTGACATATGGCGGGAACATCTATGCCGTAGTGCGCGCCGCCGATTTAGGGATCGAAATATCGCCTGAAAACGTTGGCGCCCTTATCGATGCTGGCCTGAAGATAAAGGAGGAAGTAAACAAAAGATATGATATCACACATCCCGAAAAAACATATCTTAAGGGCGTAGGACTTGTGCAGATCGTGGATCCAGTTACAAAGAGAGATGGAGGATTGATATCCAGAAATGCGGTCGTCTATCCTCCCGGAGAGATAGACAGATCTCCGTGCGGTACCGGAACCAGCGGACGTTTAGCTCTTTTGTTCGAGAATGGGGAAATGAAACCCGGGGAGCGGCTCACGAACTACAGCATAATAGGAAGCTCTTTCATCGGACGAATAAACGAAATCATTGATTCATATCATGGACAAAGAGCGATAATACCTGAAATAACAGGCAACGCCCATATAACGGGTTATCATACGTTTGTTTATGAACCAGGCGATAATCTGAGCAAAGGATTCAGGCTTTTTAACCTCAAATCACGAAAAATATAACCGGTAACTTCTAAAAATCTCCTCGGAGAGCGGGAGGACTGAAGATAGTCAAGGTTGTATATGGGCTGTAAAAGAAGGGTAATCGTCGCCGGCGCCAACTCTATACCGTTCGGAACCAGAATATCCAACAACAGCTCGGTCAATCAGGTATGTATTCTATACAGGCAGACACTTCAAACGATGGATACTTTCCCCAGTTCAGACTGGGATGATTTTTGGAAGGTGATGAAGGATTTCGAGCCGTACGCAGCGGCAGACGTCAAACACGGAGATACGATGCTCGGCGTCAACTTCGACAACCTGAACCCCGTAATCCACGTTCCGGCCGTTGTTCTGACTAGTGGCACAATCGATAACTGGGGGATCATTGAAGATGTTGGCAGTCCTGCCGTCTATTACAACATCTATCGGCATGCTTTTTCTCCGAGTGTCGCTTCGGTCCAGTACGCATTTTACAGGGATCAACTGTAAGCGTCAAATAGTCAGTCACCTACAAAAGCAGTGACGTCTGGTTTATACTTTTTCGCGTGGGGTG
>JAISYN010000153.1 GCA_031269915.1 Synergistaceae bacterium | reverse complement strand
CATACGGCGACCGTAATCACAAGAGCCTCGAGGATACCCGCGCCGAATTTCGCGACGGACTTGCGAAAGCCATAGCCGCCCGGGGCAAAATACTGATACCGACTTTCGCGGTAGACAGGGCGCAGCGCGTATTGTACGAAATAAAACGCCTCCAGCTCGACAGGACTTTTCCCCGTACTCCGCGTATATATTTCGACTCGCCGATGGGAGAGAAAGCCACGCAGATTTACGAAAAATATTCCTCGCTTTTATCGCGAGAGATTCAGGACACTCGGCGCGAAGGGCAGAATCCTTTCAGCCCCGACGGGCTTATATGCACCTCCGGAGCTGATGCCTCCCGCGCAATCAACAACGAGAGCGAAGCCATCGTGCTGGCCGGAAGCGGTATGTGCGCCGGGGGAAGGATAATCCACCACCTCAAGCATAATCTCTGGAATAAAAACTGCAACGTGTTTTTCGTGGGCTATCAGGCAAATGGCACTCTGGGACGCCGGCTTGTGGACGGCGGGAAAAATTTGCGGATAGCCGGGGAAGACGTGACGGTGAACGCGGTCATGCACACGCTGGGAGGATTTTCCGCTCACGGGGATAGAGACGATCTGCTGAGTTGGGTCTCCCATTTCGGAAAAGAGACGTCTTTTTTTGTGACGCACGGAGAGATAAAATCCTCTGAGGCTCTCGCCGCGGGAATCCGAGAAATCGGCTGTAACGCGGCTGTCCCGTCCGCCGGGGCGATGTATGAACTCTCCTCTCTCCCGGGCAGGGAGGCGGCCATTGTAAAGCGCGCCGCTCCAATGCCGCTGGGAACTCTGGCGGACGGCGAAACAGTCTTGGCCCTGCTGGCGGAAATAGCGTCCGAGACGGAGTCGATAAGAGAGAGCCTCAATTCCAGGGGCGACTATCGCGAGATAGCCCCTCTGCTGGAATCGTCGCGCCTTATACTGCAATCCGTCAGAAACGTCAAAACAAAGTAAAGACCGCGGAATGCAAAAGAAAATTTTTGATACACTCTCTGCGGTTTTCGAGCGGGCAAGGATACTGATGTCCGGCAAGGCTCTCACCGGATATTCATGTCTGTTGCTCGTCCTGATCGCGGCGGTATTTATCCGCTCTCTATCGGTTAATGTTCCGGTAGATCTCCGGTCGTCGCTGCTGGAATTTTTGCCGGAGCCGGACGCCGGCGCTTCCGTCATTATAGTAAGCGCGCTAAGGGGGGAATTTCCGCAGGATGTCGCGCGGCTCTACGGAGTGTCCGAAATGACGCTCTTTATGCCCATTTTCGACTCCGCAGACGCGATGGCCCTTCTCATCGCCGAGGGTGACGGGAGGTTCTCCATTTGCGGGGTCTTCGTTCCCGGGCTGGAGGAATACGATGTCCTGAACGCGGGCGATCTGCCCGAAGATTGGAAGCGCGATTTCCCGGGGGCGAATCTGCGTTCAGCCGGGAGGAAACGGGTGTACAGGCTCAGCGCCGAGAATCTTCCGGAGCCGCTTTACCTTGCCGCGATGGACGATTTGGTGTTCGCGGCGGATTCAATGAGAGGCATCGACAGACTAATGGCGGTTAACGACGGTTCACACGCCGGGATAAAGAGGAAATGGACCGTGGAGCCGCAATGGGGAGGGCACGTCTATCTCTCCGACGGCGGGCTGATACTCGCGGCGGCGAATGCCGCCGCGGATTCGCGCGCCCGAGCGGGGATTCTGGAAATCGAGGCGGCATGGATAACTTCCGCCGACGCGGGGGAGAGCCGGGCGAAGTGGAAGGTTTCCGGCGCCGAAAATATAGTGAACCGCGCTTTTTTGAACGATCTGCGTCCCCGGGACTGGGAAGACATAGATATCTTCGTGCCCGATCCGCTGGTGCTGGCGTTCGGCATAAATCTGCCGAACCCCGGCAGGAGAATGGCATCCCTGCCGGGACCGCTGAAATACGCGGCGGAGCAAATGCGGAAGATAGGAATACGAACATCGGAGATACAGGCCATACTCACAGGCCGGACTGCCTTCTCCATCGGAGGACGGACGCAGCTTCTCTGGTTCGACCTTCCGGGGATCGTCTCAGACCTTCCGGGCCGAGGCGGAGCGTCTTTCAATCTGATAGACAAATTTTGGTCGGAGCTTTTCATCGGGGCCGAACCAAAACCGGTGGAGGGCTTCAGCCACGGCGGATTGACTAATTTGCCTTTTACCGTTTTGGCCGCCGCGAACGATGAAAAAACTCTCATAGGGCTTGTGACCCCTGACGCCGAACAGAATTTCGAGGCCAAGGACCTGATTGCTTCGGCGTCTCAGGTGATCGCGTGGGCATACGTCGATTTCCCCATGCTGGGCGCGTCCCTCGCTGAAATTCCCGCGATCAATTCCGTGATATACGAGGACGGAGAGGAAGAGCGCCTCGACGAGGAGTCCGCGAATAATCTCAAAAATGCCATGTCGTCTCTCGGAAGGATATTCATAACGATGGAATCCGCGGCATCGGGCAGCGCGATATGCTATCATTGACGAAAGCGATATAGTCAAAAGGAGAGATTGTCCAGTATGCCTCAGAACTTTTACGAAATAATGACCAGGCGCGGTTTTGTGGAGTGGTGCAGCCACCCGGAGGAACTGGGCCGAAAGATGGAACAGGAGATCGTCACAGGCTATGTCGGTTTCGACCCGAGCGCCGACAGCCTTCACGTAGGGAATATGGTTCCGATCATGGGACTGGCGTGGCTCCAAAAACTCGGACACCGCCCCATAGCCCTCGCCGGAGGGGGGACAGGGCTGATAGGCGACCCTTCAGGCAAAACGCGTGAGCGCGCGTTGCTGTCCGCCGATAAAGTGGCGTACAACGCCGAGTGCGTCAAAAAACAGCTCGCCAGATTTCTCGATTTCGACTGCGGAGCGACTTCCGCGACGATGCCGAACAACTACGACTGGCTCTCCGGGATCGGTTTCATCGAGTTCCTGCGCGACACCGGCAAATATTTCCCCGTAAGTACGCTTGTAAACCGCGAATACGTGCGGAGCCGGGTGGAAGACCCCGACAAGAGCATAACTTACACTGAGATGTCGTATATTCTCCTCCAGGCTTACGATTTCGACCACATGTACAACGCGATGGGCTGCTCCATGCAGATGGGCGGCAACGATCAGCAGGGCAATATCATCGGCGGTATAGACCTCATCAGAAAGCGCAGCGGCGGGCAGGCATACGGTCTCACGTTCCAGCTTCTTCTCACCGCCGCCGGCACGAAGTTCGGGAAATCCGAGGACGGCGCCGTGTACCTCGACCCCCAAAAGACCAGCCCGTACAAATTTTATCAGTTCTGGGTGAACGCCGACGACCGTGACATAGAGAGGCTGCACAGGATGTATTCGTTCGAGAGCCTCGACGCGATAGCGGACGTCATGGAACGCCACTCGGCGCGCCCCGAAAGGCGCGAGGCTCAGAAACTTCTCGCTCGGGAGATGACGGCGAGAGTTCACGGTGATGACGTCTCCCGCAGAGTGAGGGACGCGAGTTCGGTGCTGTTCGGCGAGACCGGCGTCAAATCCGCGGACGGCGCGCTGCTGGATACGCTGGCGGCTGAGATTCCGGTGGGCGACGTCGCTTCTCCCCTGCCGATTCCCCTGCTGGACGGACTCGTCGCGTCGGGCGGCGTATCGAGCAAGGGCGAGGGCAGGCGCAAAATAAGAGAGGGCGGAGTCTACCTCAACGGAGAGAGAGCTACCGACGAAGCGGCCGCGATAACCTCCGGTGATCTGCTCCCCGGCGGATATGTTCAGCTCCGCGTGGGCAAAAAGGATTTCAGGCTGCTCCGTTTCAACAGGTAAACGATTGAGTTTCAAAGCAAGCGCCATAAAATTTCTGACTCGTATAGTACGGCCCGGGCTTGCCGCTTCGTGCCTCGCCGCGGTATTTCGTTGTTTGTTGCGCTTGTGCCCGATAAGAAAAAAAGTGACAAGACGCAACCTGGAGATAATCCTGCCCGGCCATACGGCGAAAGAACGAAATAAAATCCTGTGGCGGACGTATGACAATCTCGTCTGGGTGGGAATAGAGTTCACGGTCTTGCAGAGCGATCCACGAAAGGTTCTGGAATGGTTTGACGTGAAAAACCCCGAAGCTATGGATTGCGACGGAGGAATACTTGTACCTTGTCACGTCGGTAACTGGGTACTTGCTCTCGTCTGGGGAGTGCAGAGCGGGCATAAAATAACGCCAATCATTCGCGAATCGCCGGATTTGTCAGAGCGGAAAGTGATGGCCGAAATGTACTCGAAATCCGGGGTGAGCTTTATATCCAAAACCGCCCCCATGACGCAGGCGCTGGGAGTGCTCAAAAGAAACGAATTTCTCGTCGTAATGCCGGATCAGCACGGCGGCGGCGAGGGTGTGAAAGCCCCGCTGTTCGGCCTTGAAACTTCGACGCCGAGGGGCGCGGCTGTGTTCGCGTACCTTACGAAAAAACCGCTGATCCCGGTCTATACGCACCGCGTAGCGCCATTCAAGCACGTGATGCGCTTTGGCGAACCGATTGCGTGGGAGAGGGCGGGAAGCAGGGAGGAGACCATCCTGAGCATAACCCGCGCGATAAACCTGGAGGTCGAGCGTATAATAAAAGAAGCGCCGGATCAATGGCTGGCGCAGCACAGGAGATTTCGCGAGCACTACTGAGCGAAACGCCGGAATAATTTTCAAAAAAGGGAATTAACGATATGTTCGAAAAAAATTATCGCGTTCCGTATTATGGGCTCGATGAAAGCGGGAGAATGAAGCCGGAAATCCTGCTGGATATCTTTCAGGAGGCTGCCGCCCTTCACGCCGACTCGGTAAATATCGGCGTGGGCGATCTGCTGAGGCGTGGGTTTACGTGGGTGCTGCGCCGCTACAGGGTGGATTTTCTCGGCCGTCACGGCAAGGGCGAATTGACTGTGAGTACTTGGTTTGAGCCGCATCGTAACCTGATGTCGGTGCGAAGGTTCGAGGCGAAGTCCGCGGCCGGAGAAGACGTTGCCTCGGCCTGGTCGGCATGGATCGTGATCGGCGTCGAACGGGGCCGTCCGATTCGCTTGGACAGGGCGCTTCCCGGCGCGTACTTTTCGGCGGCCGAGCCCACGGGAGAACCGGTTGAGGACCCGATACCGGAGGTTTCGGGCGATTACGGTTTCGAGCGGGAATTTTCAGTCCGCAGGAACGAGCTGGATCTGAACGGTCACGCGAACCACACCGTATATTTCGATTGGGCGCTTGAAAGCATTCCCGATTCCGCTATCGCAGGCATGTTCCCGGCAAGGCTCGACGCTGAATTTCTGGCGTCTGTGAGACGGGAGGACGTGACGGCGCGCGCTAGGATAACCGGACGCGATCCGCTCCGGTTCGCTCACTCCATAATCTCAAAAGAGACCGGCGCCGAAGCCGCGAGACTTTCCACAGAGTGGAAATGAATACGCGGGATGAGGGACCCAAGATTGTGGGCTCCGCCCACACCCGCCAGGGAGCTGGCTCCCTGGACCCTTTGCGGAATGCGGGGTTGAGCCCCGCGGTCCCGGGTTCCTCTCTTGTGACTTTTTATGATCAAGAATAATCGCGAGGTGAATTGAATGTGGAAGGGCAGGTTTTCGCAGGATACCAACGAGATAGCGTCCCGTTTTACCCAGTCGCTGGATCTCGACTGGCGCACAGTGCGCGATGACATACGCGGCAGCGTGGCGCACGCGCGGATGCTGGGCCGCGTCGGGCTCATAACGCCGGACGAGGCGGCCGAAATAGAATCCGGGCTGATCGGGATAGCGCGCGATGCCGAAAGCGGTGAATTCATACCGAAAGAATCGCTGGAGGACGTCCACATGAACGTCGAGGCGCTGCTAACCGAGCGAACGGGCGATGCTGGGGCGAAACTTCACACGGGCCGCAGCCGCAACGATCAGTCGAACACGTCGGTGCGTCTCGCTCTTCGCAGGGAAATACTAAGGATATGGGATCTGATGAAGCCCATGCTCGAAGTGTTGACGAACAACGCCGGGCGCCACTCCGGAACGGCCGTTCCGGGCTACACTCACCTTCAGCAGGCGCAGATAGTGACGATGGGGCATTTTTGGATGGCGCACTTCCAGGCGTTCTTCCGCGACGCCCGGCGTCTCGCCTCCGCGTACGAAAGCGTCAACTTGTCCCCGCTCGGCTGCGGGGCGATCGCCGGTTCGACGCTTCCCATCGACAGGGAATTCACGATGCGCGACCTTGGCTTCGCCGGATTGTGTGAAAACAGCATGGACGCCGTGGCTTCGCGCGACCATATCGCCGACTTTCACTATTTCGCCGCGATGTTCGGCGTCCACGCCAGCAGATTGTCCGAGGATCTGATCGTCTATTTTTCGTCGGAATTCGGGTGGCTGAAACTGCCGGACGCTTTTTGCACCGGATCGAGCATGATGCCCCAGAAGAAAAACCCCGACGTGCTCGAAATAATCCGAGGCAAATCGGGCCAGTTCATCGGCGGGCTCGTCGACGTCCTCACCATGCTGAAAGGGACGCCGATGTCGTTCAACAGGGATTTTCAGGAGGACAAGAGAGCGCTGTGGCGGACGTGCGACACTCTCGCGGGCGTTCTCGAAGTGATAACGCCGATACTCCGCGAGGTGGAGGTTGACGGGCGCTCCGCGGCGAAGGGTTTCGCGGACGGATTCATCTATGCCACCGACGTCGCCGAACATCTGGCCGAACGCGGAGTCCCGTTCCGAAAGTCGCACGAGATAACGGGCCGCATTATTCGGTGGTGCGTTGAAAACGACAGGACGCTGACGTCGCTTACCGATGAAGAGTGGAAAAAACTCGCTCCGCAGGCCGGGGATGAGATAGCGTCGCTGCTCTCGCCCGAAAATTCCGTGGCAAGACGAAACACAGCCGGGGGGACGTCCCCTGCGCAGGTGCGCTCGCAGATAGAGAGCGCCAGAAAACGCCTGGAATCTTTGGACGCCGAGTTCGCCGAATACAAGTCGCGATTTCCATCAATGCCGGAATAGCCGCCCGAGGACAACAAAAGAGAGCCTTTCGGCTCTCTTTTTTTGCTATACCGTAGTACTGCGATTGCGTGTCTTCTCGCTTAGAACGCCACGAAGGTGCGGAAACGGATCAGGTGGTCGCTGTCCTCCGCGCCGGCCACGTCGTCCCAGCTCACGTTGTCGTAGGAGAGTTCGAAGCTGAGAGCGTCGGTGTACTGGTATTTCGCGCCGACCGTCCACTCGTCGGCCTTGTCGCCAATAAGAGCACCGGCAGGAGCATCGAAATCCCAGTGCGCGTAACGCAGGTACGTGCTCCACTTGTCATTCCACTTTTGCTGTGTGTTGACTATGAACACTTTGGTCGTCCCGTCGTCCCTGCCGGGGAAAAATTCCGGGTCTTGTGGTGTTATCCCACTCCAACCAGGCATGGATCCGCGGTAGAAGTCGGCATCTCTGTGGCCTATGGCGCCCATGACTCCCTCCCGAACATTGTTGTCTATCTGGCCGTATTCCAGCCAGAGAGACGTGAACTTAAGCAGATCCTGGTCGACGTCCAATATGGCTTTCCACGCTTTGCCGCTGTCATCGACGCCCGGATCGTCGTCCCAGCCGCTGAAGTAGTAAATGCCCTTCAGTTCGAC
>JAISYN010000265.1 GCA_031269915.1 Synergistaceae bacterium | reverse complement strand
CTCATCCGGCAAGACATTTCACAGGGTGAGAGTCGGAGCAGGCAACTCCAGAGAAGATGCCGCCCATCTGGCGTCGGAGTTGAAGCAGAAGGGTTACCCTGTCTCAGTGGTCCCCATGCTTTAAAGAATCGCGCCGAACCTAAACGGAAAGTCTGCGGAATCGAGATGGACTCATTGATAAAAGACTGGCGTCTCCTTATGGACGCCAGTGTTTTGCGTTGACGCCAAGGGTTTCTGATGCCTATAATTGACTCGAATGGACGGACAATAGATTACGCCAGAATTTCTGTAACGGACAGATGTAACTTCCGTTGCGTGTATTGTATGCCCGATGATGGCGTCGCTCTCATACCTCATGGAGAGATAATGCGCTTTGAGGATATAATTTGGCTTGCCCGCGTACTGGAGTCTCTTGGCGTACGACATGTGCGTTTCACTGGCGGAGAGCCTCTCGTAAGGCGTGGAATGGCAGAATTTCTCGTATTGTTCAGAAAAGAGTTTCCCGATATGACCGTTTCTCTCACGACAAACGCGTCGGCGCTTCTGCAATTTGCTCCTATCCTGTTAGAAGCGCGTCTGTCCGGGATGAATATAAGCCTTGATACGCTGGACCCGGTCAAATTCGCGATTATGACGCGAACCGGAAATTTGCAGGATGTTTTGAAGGGGATAGATTTGGCGGCAGGGCTTGGTATTGATGACATAAAAACCAATACCGTTCTGATTCGTGGTTTTAACGACACGGAATTGCCTGATATAATACATTTCGCGTGGGAAAAACGGATGACGCCTAGGATAATAGAATTTATGCCAGTATGCGGCGAGATATGGCACGGTGAGAAATTCGTAGGTTCCGATGAGATAATGGAGTTTATAAGCGCCGTAGGTGATTGGATTCCCGTCCAAAACGAAACAAAAGGCGCGCATGGTCCTGCGAAATATTTTACGGATTTGTCATCCGGGCAGAGGGTCGGCGTGATCGAAGCAGTGTCAAATCATTTTTGTTCGGATTGCAACAGGCTCAGGATAACGGCATCCGGCAATATGAGGTCCTGCCTTTTCAACAACGCGGAAATTCCGTTGCTCGGCATGGTTCGCAGGCGTGACTGGGATGAAGTGCACGGAGCGATATTGGATGGAATAAGCATGAAACCGGAAAAATGGCGGGATGCGGTTGACGGGGCGGCAAATATGTCAGGCATAGGAGGATAGGTTATAATATGGCTGGTTATTCTCACTTTGATGAGTTGGGCAGGCCTCTTATGGTCGATGTCGGCGGAAAGAATCATACGCGGCGAAGAGCTGTGGCGGAATGCTTGGTCGACCTGCCGGAAAAGGTATATGAGGCGCTGCTCAATGGAGAAAATTTTAAGGGAGATCCTATAAAAGCGGCGGAATTATGCGGAATAATGGGAGCGAAAAAAACTCCGGATTTAATTCCGCTGTGCCACCAGATAAAACTCGACAGCGTCAGGGTGAAATGCGAACTCATGGATACAGGCCGAACGCTTCGGATAGAATGTGAAGCATCCGCGAACGACGTAACCGGCGTGGAAATGGAAGCTATGGTCGGGGTAACTGTGGCGGCTCTGGTATTTTACGATATGTGCAAAGCTATTGACAAAGGTATAAAGATAAAGGAAGCCCGCCTTTTGGAAAAATCGGGCGGGAAAAGCGGTTTTTGGAAAACGCAGTGAATTCTTCGAGGGGAGCGTATGAATGAAACGCGAATCGAAAATCTCCGGCCTTCATAATTTAAGGCTGGGCGAGTGGCACAAGTTGGTCTACGTACACAATAATTCACATGGCGTAACATGCGTCAATGGTTCAGAATGCGTTATATCCCTCAAAAAAGCTGGCGGGGTTTCCGGAGGCGAAACTGATTTTTCAATAATACTGCCGCCCGGCTTGGAATATCAGACGGGACATTTTCTATCCATAAATTCCGGGGAAACCATGCTGAATGTCTGTGAAAATTCACGTGTGTCGGTCGTCTGCCCGGGATTCATAGGAGTGTCCTCGACAATAGAAGCCATGCGCCCGATATCTGCCGGTATACTCACGGTAAGCGACAAGGGCGCGCGAGGTGAAAGAGATGATACTGCCGGACCGGCATTGATGGACCTTGTCTTGGCTATCGGCTGCGTAGTAGAAAAATGCCATATCGTGCCTGACGACATTGAGATAATTTCGGAAAAGCTGAAGGAGTGGAGCGACAATCACTGCCTTCACCTGATAATCACCGCGGGCGGGACCGGGCTTTCACCGCGGGATGTTACGCCTGAAGCCCTGATAGGTATTTCCGACAGGACTGCATTCGGATTTGGAGAGATAATGAGAGCACACGCGATGCGCTATACTTCGCGTGGATTTTTGAGCCGCAGTCTTGCGGTAACGCGAGGAAAAACCCTAATAATAGCCTTCCCTGGAAGCGAACGGGGAGTGAGGCAGTGTTTCGAGGCTATAGCGCCCGCCTTGAGACACGGCGTTGAAATATTAAACGGATGGGATTCTGAATGTGGGGGGCATTAGTATGAGCGGAGCGGCGAGATGCGTGATAATTACGGGGCTTTCCGGAGCGGGCAGAAGCGGCGCGCTCCGAATATTGGAAGACCGCGGATTTTATGCGGTGGATAATCTGCCGCCCATGATGCTGCCGTCATTAGTGGAAGCACTCTCTGCGGACAAGGCGGCGATAACATGGGGAATCGCCGCGGTAGTCAACGAGCGCGGCAGCAATGCCGCCGAGAGTATAGCGGCCTCGATCGCGGCAATAGAGGAAGGCGGCACAAAAACACAGCTAGTGTTTCTCGATTCCTCGGACGATGTTCTCGTCCGCAGATATGAGACTACGCGCAGGCGGCATCCTCTAAGCGAGGGAATTACCATAACTGACGGCATAAAGAGAGAACGAGCTGAATTGGCGTCTCTGAAAGACATGGCAAATACGGTTATAGATACGTCCGCAATGAATTCCGGGGACCTTCGTACGGCCATATTGACGGAGCTGGAGATGAACGAATATCCTTTTACCGTGATAGTCAGCTCCTTCGGCTTTAAGAACGGTATTCCGCGAGATTGCGATTATCTCTTCGATATGCGATTCCTTCCGAACCCAAATTACGTCCCGGAACTGAAACGTCTTTCGGGACGGGATATAGAGGTACAGAGCTATCTTGATAAAATCTCGGAAAAACAGGTATTCATGAAACATCTCGTCTCACTTATGGAGTTTATATTGAAGCATTATGACAACACTGGGAAAAAACAATTGCACGTCGCAATAGGCTGTACCGGAGGGCGTCACCGTTCGGTAGCTATAGTGGAACAGCTTTCCAAAATCATATCCGACACAGGGCACAGACCAGCTACGAATCATCGCGATATAGATTTGGAGGATAATTGATGCCGAACACTGCGGTCATTATGGCGGCCGGATTTTTCATCGGCTGTGCGGTGACGGCTCTCATGCCTCTGAGATCACGGCGAAGGCACACTGTTCCATCCAGTTCCACAAGGCGGCGCGACATCATGGGAAACGCGATAGAACAGAGATTGCTGCACGGTCCGAATTTTGTCTGCATCGGCGGCGGCACAGGTCTTTCGACATTGTTGGCCGGTCTGAAAAGTTTCACCCGGAATATAACCGCGGTAGTCGCGGTGACCGACGAAGGCGGCAGTTCCGGACGGCTCAGGCAGGAGTGGGGAGTGCTTCCTCCGGGAGATATTCGAAATTGTCTGGTGGCATTGGCGGAGGACGATAATTCGTTGAACCGGATACTGAACTTCCGTTTCGATAGGGGAGAGCTTGAAGGCCACAGTCTGGGAAACCTGATACTGCTCGCCGCCTGTGAACTCACCGGAGATTTCAGCAAGGCCGTGGAGGAACTTAACAGGCTTCTCGCGATAAGAGGAAGAGTCCTTCCAGTCACGACTGAAACCGTAGTCCTGCACGGCGAAACGGAGGACGGTCTGATGGTCAAGGGGGAGATGGGACTCTCCGACAACGGCAGCAGGATGAAGCGCATGTGGCTGGAACCGTCCTCTGCAAAACCGCTCTCCGATGTGATAGACGCCATAGCGGGGGCGGACATGATAATCCTCGGTCCCGGCAGCCTTTTCACCAGCATATTGCCGAATCTCCTGCTGGAAGAGGTGACTTTGGCCATACGTGAAGCGGATCTTCCAAAGGTATACATAGCTAACCTCATGACGCAGAAGAAAGAGACTGAACAGATGAACATAACGTCGCATCTCGACTGGATATCAAGCGTCCTTGGAGAGATGCCCGACTATATAGTGGTGAATCATACTCCCATACCGGAAGATTATCTCGAGCGTTACCGCGAGGGAGGCGCAGAACCTCTTTATCTCTCAAGAGACGAAGAACTCTATCTGGAACGGAACAATTGCGGCATAGTGTCCGCAGATCTCGTCAACTTGAAGGATGGCAAATATCTCAGGCACCATTCGAAAAACCTGGCGGAAATACTTATGAGAATAGCGAGAGATCACAAGGAGAACAATTTGCGCGGGTGACGTGTCATGGAAAAAATTTATACTGCGATGTGGGACGAATTGCTTGAGACGCGTGCGTCAGATGCTTCATCAGAGTTATCGGGATATGTCGCTGTTCTTCCCGTCAAATATGAGGGCTGTTCTGCGCTTATCGACACCCGCAGGCTGGTTGTGGCGCGCAGGATCATGAAACTTTGCAAAGCCATGAGTGGGGAGCGCTTCAATGGGAAAATGATTTTGGGCGAACGTTCGTTCGAACTGGACAAAATCAAAGGCAGGGTACAGTACAGAATTCCGCGCGGCGTGCACGAGTCATTTATGAAGCCTCCCGGAAGAAAATGGGAGTGGTTCAGAGGAGCCTGGGGAGGATGCGGGGCTCTTTATCTTCCGCAAAATGGATATTACATGGCACTGCGCCTTCCGCCGGCGGAAAATTGCAGGCGCGTGTTCGATTCGATCCTGAAAAGTGCCGGGATAGTTCCGAAAGTCAGGACAAACAGAGGAAGGGCGGAATATATGATAAGGGATGTCGAGGGGATAGTGACCGTTCTATCGAGGATGGGGCTTGTAAAAACCTCTCTTTTGCTGGAAGAGACCGCGGTCATCAGGTCTGTGAGGGGAATCGCGAACAAAATAGTGAATTGCGACTCTTCGAATATCCGCAAGACGCTGACTGCAGCACGCGCTCAAATGGAACTCATCGATACCGTTGATTCAAAAGGACTATGGGGAGAAATTCCGTCTGAAACGGCGGAACTCGCGCGGCTGCGCAGGGCAAACCCCAGCGCTTCCCTGGGCGAGCTGGGACAATTTTTATCGAAACCTGTCAGCAAAAGCACTGTGGAATACAGATGGAGAAAGCTCAAAGCTCTCATATCGGAAATAATTTAAAATAAAACGCGAAGGGGATGGTTGCCATGTACCTCGGTAAGGCGGACGTCAATACTTACGACAAGGGGGCGGAGAGGGAATTTCTGGTCTCCAACGGCGCTGGAAGCTACGGTTATTCAACCGTCATAGGCGCCAACACGAGGAGCGAACACGGGCTTCTGGTAGTTCGCCCCATAAACGCAAAAATTCACACGGTATTGGTGAGCAAACTTGAAGAGACTCTCTACGCTCGAAATAAAAAATATTCTCTTTCGACAAACCGGTACAAAGATATCATCTTTCCCGACGGATTCAGATATTTGCAGGAATATCAAGGAACACCCAATCCAGATATGCTCTTCGTCATCCACAGCATATTTTTGAAAAAATCGATTTTCATGCCAATTAACGGAACATGTACGATAGTGAGGTACGAACTTCTCGAATCTCCCGACACTGTAAGAATAGACGTCCGCCCTCTTTTCGCGCACAGAGAAAACAACGCCGCGTGTCCGGAGAAGTCCGGTTCGCGTTTTGAATGCTCCAGGGATGGAGATGTGATAAACGTTTCAGGACGCGGATGCGTGAGTCACGTCTCCTATGCGGGGGAGAAGGGTCCCGTCCAGTGGTCTGAAAAACCGATGTGGTTCGAGAATCTGGTATATGAGAAAGACGCCGAACCCGACAAACCTGTTTTGGATTCACTCTGGTCTCCTGGGTATGGGACGGTCGAAATGAGCCGCGGAGGAGTATTTTACGCCGTCATGTCCGAGGAGCCGGCATCCTATTCGATCGACGAACTGGAATCACTCCTTTATGAAACTGCGGAAAAACAGAAGTCATTTGTCGAGGGCGTATCCATAAATACAAACTACAGCATAGGGCAGGATATGATTCAGAGTTCCTGCCATCTTGTGACGGAAAATAAGGGCTCGGCTCCGGCGGTATTTTCCGGTTTCCCTTCCGTACAGCGCAGGGCGCGGGATACTTTCATCGCGCTTCCAGGGCTTACACTCGCGACAGGACGCCATCAGGTCGCTAGAGGAATTTTAGAAAGCTGGCTGGGATACGCCGGAGAGAGCGGTATCGTCCCGTCGTGCATAAACCCGAGCGGAGACGTGGTCATTGGAGATATTGATTCGGGCTTGTGGTTCCTCTATGCCGTCGAAAAATATACTAAGAGCGAGGGAAATGATTTCGCCAGGGCAAAATTCAAGGAACTCTCGAATTTGTTGGAAAAATATACTGAGGGTCTTCCAGAACTGGGAGCGGTAATGGACGATGGGACGAAGCTGCTTAAGTATTTCAACAAACATACGAACCACTGGATGTCGGGCGAAGTGGATGGAGAGCCGTTGGTGGAGCGCAGAGGCTATCTCGTGGAAATTAACGCCCTATGGTACGACGTCCTGCGTTTCATGGAAGAAATTGCCCGCGCATCCGGCGGCGTGAGCGCCGCGAAAAAGTATGAGGGTATTGCAGACTCCGTTTATGAATCTTTTATAAAGGTTTTTTGGAACGAGGAAGCCAAATATCTTTACGACTGGGTAGACCCGTCGGATGGAAAATTCGACGCTCAGATACGGCCGAACGCAATATTTTCAGTTTCACTGCCGCACCCGGTTCTGCCTGACGAAACGGGGAAAATAGTGTTCGCGACATGTTGGAACGAACTTTACACGACTTACGGGCTGCGCACGCTCGACCCTCATCACGAGAAATTCAAGGGCCGAGCCGAAGGCCGCCCAGACCAGAAAAAAAAGGCGCGTCTGAGAGGCATGGCCTGGCCGTGGCTTCTGGCTCATTTCATTACGGCTTACATGCGTTACAACCCGGATGGAGAGGAGATGGGATGGCGTTTTGTCCGTCCATTCATCTCTCATCTTCGCAGCGGATGCCTCGGAGGCGTGGCGGAGTATTTCGATGGCGTCATGCCGTACAAGCCGAACGGAGACGCGCTGAGCGCGGTTTCACTGGGTGAACTACTGAGGGTGATGCATGAAGATTTGGCGAGACGTTGACCGTTCTTGCGTTTTTTGATATGCTAATGAAGTTATTAAAGTGAGTGTCGCGTCTGTTTTAAAAACTTAAAAATGGCACATGAATAGCTATTGATAATCAAAAGTCAGGGGGTTTAAAAAATGGCAAAGGGTAAAATTGCAATCAATGGTTTTGGACGTATCGGGAGGGTGTTTCTACGTTCTTTTTTCGCGAAAGGTGAACATGATTTCGACGTAGTGGCCGTAAATGACCTTACACCTCCTGACGTTTTGGAATACCTGCTGAAGTATGACTCTGTGTTTCATCGCTTCCCCGGCGCCGTCAAACTGGACGGCGATATCCTGAACGTGAACGGCATGAAGATAAAGGCAATCGCCGAACCGGAGCCCGCGAAACTGCCATGGAAGGAACTGGGGGTAGATGTCGTTATCGAGAGCACAGGGCGTTTCACCGACGCGCAGAAGGCAAAAGCTCATATTGAGGCGGGCGCAAAAAAGGTTATCATTTCCGCTCCTGCGACGAATCAGGACGTCACGATAGTTATGGGCGTGAACGACGGCGATTATGACCCCCAAAAACACAACATCGTCTCCAACGCTTCCTGCACCACAAATTGCCTGGCGCCGGTCGTAAAAGTGATAGACGAAACGTTCGGAATAGTAAAGGGCCTCATGACCACCGTTCACTCTTACACGAACGACCAGGTGACGCTTGATTTTCCGCCGCGCAAGGGCCTTTCGGCTATAACTCGCGGCAGAGCTGCGGCGCTATCCATCATCCCAACCAGCACCGGAGCCGCCAAGGCAATAGCCGAAGTCATCCCTCACCTCAAGGGCAAGCTGAATGGTTTTTCACTGCGTGTTCCGACACCCGACGTTTCCGTTGTCGATCTAACTGCCGAACTCAAAAAACCGGCCACTAAAGAAGAGATCAACGAAACCGTCAAAAAATACGCGGAAGGTCCTCTGAAGGGAATTCTCGGTTATGAACCGGAAGACCTGGTGTCGATGGACTTCCTCGGCGATTTCAATTCCTCTATATTCGCCCCGAAACACACATTCGCCATAGACAACATGATCAAGGTTCTTTCATGGTATGACAACGAATGGGGTTACAGCACCCGTGTCGCCGATCTTGCCAGCCTCATGATCAAAAAGGGGTTGTAAAAGTTGAATCTCAGGACATTTTCGTCCCAGAATGTAGCAAATAAAAAAGTGCTCGTCCGGGTCGATTTCAACGTCCCATTGACTCCTGACGGAAAAGTGGCCGATGATACCAGGATAAACGCGCATGTGCCGCTGATTGAGGAACTCTCGAAAGCAGGGGCGCGTATCGCTCTCTGTTCACATCTGGGAAGACCGAAAGGTCAGGTAAATCCGAAGTATTCACTAAGGCCCGTGGCCGATGAACTGGCTAAAGTCACAGGCATTAAAACAGAGTTCGCTTCCGATTGTATAGGGGGGGACGTGCCGTCCATTTTGGCTGGCCTCAAACCGGGTGAAGTAATGGTTCTTGAGAACCTCCGCTTCTACGCGGAGGAAGAAAAAAACGACGCGGCGTTCGCCAGAAAACTCGCCGCTCCTTTCGAAGCCTTCATAATGGACGCGTTCAGCGCGGCGCACAGAGGTCACGCTTCGACTCGCGCCGTTGTGGATTTTCTGCCGTCTTTCGCTGGTCCTCTTCTGATACGTGAGATAGAAATGCTCAGCGCCACCCGCGACAACCCTGAACATCCGTTTGTCTTGATATTGGGCGGGGCAAAGGTATCGGATAAAATAAGCGTCATAGAGAATCTGATGAACAAAGTCGACTCGATAATCATCGGAGGAGGAATGGCCTTTACATTTTTGAAGGCCCAAGGGTTCGAGATCGGGCACTCGCTTTGTGAAACTGAAAAGCTGGTTTTCGCGCATGAGCTGCTCTCACGCGCGAAAGAGAAGGGAGTTTCGATCCTTTTGCCCTCCGACGTGATAGCGGCTTCCGAAGTCTCGGCGGACGCGGCGGCTAAGACAGTGCCGGCGGATGCGATACCGTCCGATATGATGGGGCTCGATATAGGTCCTGATACGATAAAAAATTTCAGCGCGGTATTGGAAAATGCCAAAACAGTGCTTTGGAA
>JAISYN010000181.1 GCA_031269915.1 Synergistaceae bacterium | reverse complement strand
GCCAAAGGCAACGACTATTGTTCGCTGTGGAAGGAGACCGCAGCCTCGTAGCGGGGCGCGGACATATTCTTTATGGAAAAAATCATTTTGGTCGACGTGTTCGACCGTCCAACGGGAACCGAGGAAAAAATCGAAGCCCATCGTTCTCCTCGACTGCACCGCGCTTTCTCCGTCTTTGTCCACCATGGGGGCAAAATGCTGATTCAACGGAGGGCCGTCCATAAATACCATTCGGGGGGCCTGTGGGCCAATGCCTGCTGTTCTCACCCCCGCGACGGAGAACGAACCGAAGAAGCGATTCCGCGGCGCATGGAGGAGGAACTGAGCATCAAAAACGCCGATGTGAAGGAATTGTTTTCTTTTGTGTATCTGAACAAATTTCGGGATGACCTGTACGAATATGAATACGACCACGTGTTTGTGGCCGATTACGGTGGCGCGCTCGCTGCGAATCGGGATGAAATAGGAGATGTGGAGTGGGTGGAGTTGGGAGAACTGGCGCGCCGGCTGTGCGCCGCTCCGGAAATATTCGCTTCGTGGTTTCTGATAGCGGCGCCGCGCGTGCTGAAAACCTTGACCCCGTTTCCCTGACGGACACGCGGAGACGATAAAAGGGCATGCCGCCGTTCCGATTCTACTTTTCTTTGCGGGTAAGATCCACCACGTACCTGTGCATGAGAACATGGTCGCCCAGCCTGCTTTTGTAGGAGCGAAGCCCTTCGCTGCCCATGTCGTCCGAGTAGTTGACGTACCTGCAATCGCTGCCGAAACGGTCCATTAGGACGGCGTTGAGGTATTCGTTGAGACCCCTCGTCTTCCGGCGCACTTTTTTCGACAGGAAAAGAAGTGTGTCCTTTTGGCGGCAGACCATTCCAAAGGCTATCGCTTCTCCCCCCGATTCGACGATGACGCCGCCTATATCGAGTTCGTTCCAACCCTGGAGCATTCGCGACACCACTTTCATTTCGCACCCGCAAAAACAGTCGGAACACTCTCTCTCGGCGCAGAAAAACCTCTTTGTGATTTCAAGGACGACCTCCCTGTCGGACGAGGAAATTTCTCGAACACGCGGGTCGAAGCTGCGCTTGAAATAGCGGATAGCTTCCTTTTGAGATTTTTTTTCGGCCGATGCGCAAAAATCCTCCTTGGCGAACATGTAATCGCTCCAGTCCGTCTCGTAACTCACGGCAACGTCATACGCTTCGAGAGAGAGGAAACAGGGCAGCATAAAATCGGGGACCTCATAAAACGAACAGAGCAGCCACTCCTTCTCGAACGCCGAAAAAACCCTACCGACAGCGGAGGCGAATGTCCCGTCGAGAGCGCCCAGGGGAGGAACGGCGAACACTTTGCGTCTGATCGTGTCCTCCGCCGCGATGCATAAATGCCCCTCAAAAATCTCGTATCTGTTGACAGATGTGAAATTCCACGCATAAAGGCTCTGAAAGTAGAGAGGAGAGGAGAGCGCGTACGGGAGGAGCCCGGCGTACTCGTCGTAGAGGGTCTTCGTTTCCAGCCTCAGCGGCTTGAAGGACTGAAACCTTCCCGATGGGGAAAGTAGGGGAGGTGGAAAAGGTAAAAGCAGAGAAATATTTCCGTCCGTCAAGATTAAATTTCCCTTCCAAATTCAGATTCTGTCGTCCTACAGTATTCAATGCGATTTGATAATGTTCATACGGTAAACCGGTTCAATAGTTCGACGCCAATAAGGTTTCAGGAGGGAGTTGCCCTTTTATCCGCCTGTGTTATATTATCCGCATGCGACACATTGTAACTGTTCAGCGCCATGATGGTAGTATAGTTGATCGTACGTATTTTTACGTCCGTAATATATGTGGTATTTGTGATTTTCGATGAATATAAAGGCGAACGGAACGTTTCCGGCGGAGATTTCGGAAATCGAAAACGTTTACGGTTTTATTTCGCGGATTCTCTCGGAAAGCGGACTTGACGCTGCGGTCGCGACTCTTTTCGAGCTGGCGGCGGACGAGATCTTTTCCAACATCGTCAAGTATGGGTATGAGAGCGAAGCTTCGCGGACGGCAGCGGACGCCGCCGTATATATTGCGATACATATCGGGGACGATGCGGTATCGATGACGTTTCGCGACAGAGGGAATCCCTTCGACCCCCTTCAGACGCATCCTCCGGACCTTTCGCTCGGCTTGGACGAGCGTCCGGTGGGAGGGCTGGGGATACATATCGTCAAAAACAGTTTTGACGACGTGCGTTATTCGTTCGAAGAGGGTTTTAATGTTTTTACGCTCATAAAACTTCGAAAAAGAGGACCTCGATAATGCGGTTTGTATTTAAAGCGATTTTCGCGGCGGTATTTCTGGCGCTGACAGTTTTTGTAGCGGTTTTTGGGAGTGATTTTCTCGTGTTCGGCCGCCCCGACGTCGTCGAGATCAACTCTCCGGCCATTGCCCTCAGGGGTTCCCCATCCAATTTGTACGTTGTGGATTCGTCCCGTAAAAGGTTGTTCCGGGTCGGCGACTCGGGCAAAGTGGATTTTATCCTCCACGCCGGAGCGGGCCGTTTTTCGGAGATATACGACCTGGCCGTAAACCGCTCCGGCGATATTTTCGTGCTCGACACGGTTCGCGAAAGCGAAACCCGCCGGATCAAATCCGAGATCGTGCAGCGGTATTCCCCCGCCGGCCGGTTTGTCGGAGAGATTTTCAGAACGGACCATGAAAAATCCACGTTCACCCGAACGATAGCGGGACTCGCTCAAAACGGCAACGGCGGATGCTCTTTCGTGACGCTCGAAGACGACCGCTTTGTCCTTCATTCGCAAAGCCCGGGCAGCCCTGAGGAAACAGAGGAAAAATCCTATCATTTCCCGATGGCGTCCAAAATGTTCAATTTTTTCGATGTGGGCAAAGACGGATCTGTCGTTTTTACGACCCGGCGCGGGGAGATTTACAGGACGGCCGGCGAAAGCGCCGAGCGGATTTTATTCTCCAGGTCCGGGGCGGATGAAGGCGAAGCGGTCACACCCTGGGACGTGGCCTTCGGGAATGGCACAAAATTTTATTTTACGGACCTGGGGCGTCGGGGAATATATTCCATTGATACCGATACCGACGCCGACGGAGTATCCGAGGTCCTTTACGGCGACCCAGATACGATCTATTACCGTGTCTCCGCTAAAAACGGTTTCGTTTTCGTAAGCGAAAACGGAATCCTCACTTTGGACGGCGCGGAGGGCGCCCTCTCGAAAAAATTCGGGGTGAGCGGCGCGATCTTTGCCATGCGCGTGGCCATGTGGTTTGTGGCACTCGTTCTCCTGGCGGCCTGCGTCCGGCTGCTTGTCTCCCTCGCGCGGTTTCTGATCAAGAAAAACAGCTTCGTGATAAAACTCAGCATGGCCATTATGGGAGGGGTGCTGTTCATCGCGGCCATATTCTGCCTGAGCGTGACGCAGAACATAACGGCCCGTATAACGCGGGAGATGCATAACCGGCTGACGAACATCGCGGAACTTCTTGCCATGCAGATTCCAAGCGAGGCTTTTGCCGAACTGGACAGCATCGACGAATATATGGGCGAGAACTATGCCAAGGTGAGCAGCCCGTTGGAGAACGTCATGCGGCAGGAAGAATATGCCGGGATGTATTGCGTGTTGTACAAGATCATCGACGGTTCCATTGCCGAGGTGTTCGAATCGGACAGAAATCACGGCATCGTGAATTATCCCTACGAGTGGCCGGTGGAAGGATCCGACGAAATGGAGATTCTCGCTACCGGAAATCCCAAAACCTATACGTATCCCTCTTGGGTGGACGGAGGCGTGATTTTCGCGCTGTGCCCCGTATACGGAGAGGGCAAAGTACCGCTGGGGCTGATCGAAATCGGCGCGGACCTTGTCGAGTTCGAGAAAGAAAACAAAAATCTCATTCTGACGCTTTTCCTGAGCGTCATTTCCGTGAGCGTCACCATGATCATCATCATTATGGAGCTTCTGGTATTCGTCGACGGACGCAGGAAGATGATCAATCTGGCCGCCGCAGAGCTGTCGTACGTTCCGGTGGACATGATGCGAAGCGCGACTTTCCTCGTCTATTTCATCGCCAACATATCGACCGGCTTTTTGCCGCTTTATGCCCGCAACATGATCGTGGCGGACAGCAGGACGTTTCTTTTTCCCACAGAGTTCCTGATAGCCGCGCCCATATCCGCGGATGTCCTGTTGGGGGCGGCGGGCTCGCTGTTTGGAGACTGGATCGTCAGAAAGCTGGGATTTCGCCGGACGGCTATTGCCGGAAGTGCTGTAATCACCGCCGGCATCTGCCTGGAGGCCGTGTCTTATGACATCTTCATGCTGACGGCAGGATTTGCCGTATGCGGTTTCGGCTGCGGTCTCATCCTGTTTCTCGTTCACCTGAAAATCGCCGGAGAAGAGCTCGGTACGGAAAAAGACAGGGGATTTGCCGGCGTCACGGTGGCGATGACTTCCGGCATTAACGGAGGCGTTGTTTTTGGAGCTTTCCTGATCAACTGGCTGCCCCAGAGAGCGGTGCTGGCAGTGTCCGCCGCCGTGAGCCTGGCGCTTTTGGCGTTTTCCGCCCGATATATGATGCAGGGGGAGATTTCCTCCCTTAAAGAAGACTCAGAAAATGGAGAGATTGGACTTCTGCGGTTCATCTCCTCGCCTAGAGCGTTTCTGTACCTGCTGGGACTCTGGGGGCCGACAATTGCCTGCGGCTACTTCATCATCTACCTGTTTCCCATCGTCGGGTTTGACCTTGGAATCCCCGAGAGCAATATCGGCTACGCTTTTCTCCTGAACAGCCTGATAGTCGTCTTCTTCAGTTCTTCGCTCACTCGCGTCGCTTCGGCGAAATTCGGCAAACCTGTTTCCCTGGCGCTGTGGGCACTCCTATACGCCGGGTCCTTCGCCGCCTTCGCTTTCTTCAAAAATATCCCGGCGCTCCTCTTCGCCCTCGTACTGATGGGCTTTGCGGACAGTTTTGGGCAGTCGCTTTCCACCAGTTATTACACCGAACTGCCCGAGGTCGTTCAATATGGTTACGGAAGGGCTATCGGCATTTCCAACGTGGTGGACAACATATTTCAGACCATTGGCCCGTTTGTGTTCAGTTACGCGCTTCACGTCGGGTTGAGCAGGGGGTTGCTTCAGATTACGGGCGGGCTCGTCGCGCTGTCCATGGTTTTCCTGCTGGGTTCGGTATGGAGAGGCAAACGATGACCGCCACGAGAAGATACTCGCTGGCAACAAAGTTTGCGCTCCTTTTCGGAGCTTTCGCCATTGTGGTCGGCGTACTCATCTGCTCTATCACGTATGCGAGCTATCGCAGCTCCATGCTGGAACATTACGGCAAATACGCCATTGGTGCCGCCACGCTGGCCGCATCCGTTCTCGACCCGGAGGATCTGTCGCGTTATGCGAACACCCTCGAACGCGACGAGCATTACGCCGTCCTGGAAAAAGAACTGGACAGGATAAGAAAATCCCTTGGAGTCAGGTATCTTTACGTTCAAATACCTGTAAGCGATACGAAATACATGTATCTTTTCGACCTCTATGACCCGGAAGACGCGGACGACACGGATACATCTCTCGGAACGTACGGCGATTACGACGAGAATTTCAGGACGGCGAAACTGGCCATGAGTACGGGACAGCCGTTCCGAGAGCTCGATATCACCGTGAGCGAATACGGATATCTGGCGTCGGCCTATGTTCCGATCTTGGGAAAGGATTCGGTTCCATTCGCGTATGTGGGCGTGGATATCTCCATGGATTACATCCTGGGGTTTCTGATACGGTATTTGGCGGTCATCGCGTCGGCAACGGCGGCGGTAATGGTTTTTTGCTTCACCGCTCTTTTCTTCCTCGTCCGGAGTTCCGTAGTGAATCCCATCAGGATGATAGCTGAGAAGGCCGGCGAATTCACACGAAAAGTGACCGACGTAAACTTCGAGGAGCTGGACATTCGTTCGAGCGATGAAATCGGCGATTTGAGCGCCTCCGTGAATACCATGTTCGGAGAAATTCGAAATTTTACGTCCAGGCTTGCCGCGGAGACGGCGCACCGCGAGCGGGTCCAGAGTGAACTGGATATGGCGCGGGGCATCCAGGAAAGCGTTCTGCCGAAAATTTTTCCGCCGTTTCACAATTTACCCGACATAACGATTTTTGCCGGCATGACGCCGGCGAAGGAGGTAGGGGGCGACTTCTATGATTTTTTCGTCGTGGGAGAAGACAAACTGGCCGTCGTGATAGCGGACGTCTCGGGCAAAGGCGTTTCCGCGGCCCTTTTCATGATGGTGGCCAGAACGCTCATAAAACATGAAAGCTTCACCGACGATGAACCGCGCAAATTGCTGGAGACCGTCAACAATCGCCTTTGCGAGAACAACGACGCGGGCATGTTTGTCACTCTTTTTATCGGAATGCTCGATATGAAACGCAACGTTTTGGAGTACGCAAACGCGGGGCACAATCCGCCGGTCATGCTGCACAACGGCCGCGCTTTCTGGTTGCCGACCACTGCGGGCATGGCACTGGGAGTTATGGAGAATATGGAGTTCGCCACTCAGGAGATGCCGTTTGGAGAAGGCGACCTTTTACTGCTCTATACGGACGGGGTTACCGAGGCGATGAACGAGGAAAAGGAACTCTTCGGAAACGACCGGCTGATCGAACTGCTGTCGGCGAAAGCTGAGGAGACGATAACGGTGTCACCGAAAGAGCTGATCGAGACTTTGCGAGAGGCGGTCGTGAATTTTGCGGGAGATGCGGAGCAATCCGACGACATAACGATGCTCGCTTTTCTGAAAACCGGAAAATAAATTGGAGGTTTTTGATATGGATGTTAACGTGCGCGAAGACGACACGCAAATTGAAATTGTCCCCGTCGGTAATCTGGACTCGAAAGGTTCGGTGGACCTGCAAAACGCGCTGAACGAAATTTTCGAGAAAAAAACAGGCGTCAGGTGCGTTATCGACTTTACGTCCATTCCTTTCGTGAGCAGTGCGGGCCTGCGGGTTCTTTTGTTGGCAATGAAGAAGATAACCGCCGGAGGCGGCTCGCTGGAGCTGACGAATCTGAGCGAATCCACAAAAGAGGTTTTCAACATGACCGGTTTTTCGTCCATCCTGAAGATCGTGTGAGACGGCGATAGCGGGTCTAACGTGTTGATGAAATACTGCGGCTTTGGAAGAGCCATCGTTCCGGTGAAAGAGAACCACGTGTGCGTTTTGGGGAGAGCCACCCTCTCGGAAAGGGAAGGGCAACAGGTACCCTTCCCAGAAAATAAAGTTTAGGCTATATCTTTCTTTTTCCTCATGGATTCTTCTCCATCAACCACGATTGGGGTATGTGTCCGAGTCGAGTCGTCCCGGGGAACCTCCCCCCGAGGTGCTCACGGAACCGGACTTGAACGTCTCCGCTCATCCGGCTCTTACTATTCAACCATTTTGACTCAGTAATAACGTAAATCCCCCAAAAAACTTAAATGTGTATCTGTGAATTTTCAATAAAAACCTTAAATATAGGGATTTTCTACACATTTAAAATATATAATTAACTGTGTAAAGGAGGAGTGTCAATGTATATCAGCACAAGCTATTACGGCTTAACGTGCTCATATTTCCGAATCGTGAGCTGACTCCTTCCTGTACAGGATTCGCATATTGACCGCAAACTGAATCACCTGTTCGCGCAGACAACCGTCGGAATCCCGAACAGCCGTGCCCACAGCCACACCGTCGCCGCCTGTATTCCCGGAAGGGAGACCAGCTATAAAATGTCAAGCCCCAAATTCTAGATTGAAAGCCTGATTTAGAGCGGC
>JAISYN010000230.1 GCA_031269915.1 Synergistaceae bacterium | reverse complement strand
GGAGAGAGATGGAACAGGGCGCTTGCTTTTCACCTCGTTTTCGTTCGCCGCCCAATGTACCCTATACTCTCTGACATTGCAAGTGAGCAACTTTTGCCCCTACATGACAATACGTCTGAGCAATTTCACGACAGGACGCGCGCCCAGAAACACCTTATCTCGGATCGTTTCATTTTCCTGAATGGTCGATTGAATAGCGCATATTCGCGCGTCGGATATACCTTTGAGAACCGCGTTGACTGATATTCGACCTTCGTCGGATGCCGAGGCATTCTGAGAACGAAATGAAACGAAATCCCCATTTTTTAGATGAAGCGATCTTTTCACGCTATTTTCGCGGAAAAGTATGAGTTCAATCGGGCAAAGACAATAAAACATTTCCGTAATCCGCCGGAAGCCATGTCCCTCCGTCAATGGCATGAATAAATTTACGACCCTTCCGCTTTGAAAAGGGGCAATCCTTCCCTCATACCCTGCGGCAAGCATCAGATTGAAATCAATACATTTTCCCTTCGAGACGGTTCTCCAAGAACCGTCAAAGCCGCTTTGCCCGAACGGGCTTAAAATAACTTCCCCGTGGTTTTCATGTATCAAACGTATCGAGCCTTTCAAAAGCATGAGACACCTGTGAAAACCGGGCAGGGAAGTAAAAACGCTTTCCTCTTGTTCAACGCGCGCCGTGCTGATACGCCATTTAAAATCACCGCTTTTATAATCGGCTTCCGGCGGCCAAATCGCAAGCTGCGTGGTCGTTCCTCCGCTCCAAACGTCGGTAACCTGTTTGGTTCTCCGCAGCACTTCTATTTCCATATCAGACCACAATACGCCCCGGCAAATCGCCTGTTACGCCATACGCGGGAAACGCTCGCTCGCCACTGTCGCTCCCGCGCGATCTTTAATGTAAATCGACCAATCCTTCGAGATAATCTTCATCCGCGATAAACGGCAAAGTGATGTGTCCGTCTTCTCTTTTACGGTTAAACTCCTCTACGGTCTCGATCGCGTGTTCGTTGCGCGCCCACGCGCGGCGCGCGACGCCGCTGACGACGTCCCAGCTCATCGACGAACGGATTATGCCGTCGACGCGGAGGCTGCCGTCGAGCACGAGGCCGAAACCGCCATTTATGGCTTTGCCGGTGCCGACCCCGCCGCCGTTGTGCAGGGCGACCAAGCTCATGCCGCGCGCGCAGTTTCCCGCGAAGCACTGTATGGCCATCTCTCCCATCACATTACTGCCGTCCTTGATGTTTGACGTCTCGCGGAACGGCGAATCGGTACCGGAAACGTCGTGATGGTCGCGGCCTATCATCACCGGACCTATTTCTCCGCGTCTTACCATCTCGTTGAACCGGAGGGCGATTCTCATGCGTCCTTCCTCGTCCTGGTATAAAATTCTCGCCTGCGTGCCGACCACGAGTTTGTTACGCTCCGCGTCGCGAATCCACGCCCAATTGTCATGATCTTGAAAACGCCTCGACGGGTCGATACAATCCATCGCCGCCTTGTCCGCGGATCGCAAATCCTCCGCCTTCCCAGACAGGCAGATCCAGCGGAACGGCCCGTACCCGTAGTCGAAAAGCAACGGCCCCATTATGTCCTCCACGTACGAGGGAAAGATGAAACCGTCGTAGGTGTCCGAGCCGTTCTTGGCTATCTCCGTGACTCCGGCGTCGAAAACGGCCTTCATGAACGAGTTGCCGTAATCGAAGAAGTAAGTTCCTTTTTCCACGAGGGCGCGTACCAGTTCGAAATGTTTCCTCAGGCTGCGGTCAACGAGTTTGCGGAATCTTTCTGGGTCGTCGCGCAGGAGGCGCGTGCGTTCCTCGAACGTCGTCTCGTATGGGCAATATCCTCCGGCGTATGCCGCGTGGCACGAAGTCTGGTCGGAGAGAAGGTCCACCTGTTTTTCGTTGTCCAACGCGAATCGCAGGAGGTCGACCACGTTTCCCTCATAGGCTATGGAGAGCGCTTGGCCTTCCGCCATAGCCTCCTCCGCCAACGCGAAAGCCTCGACCGGATTTTTCGCCCATTTGCCGACCCAGCCCTGGCTGTGGCGGGTTTGTATGCGCGAAGGGTCGACCTCGGCTATTATCGACGCCGCGCCTGCAATCTCCGCCGCCTTGGGCTGCGCGCCGCTCATGCCGCCGAGCCCGGATGATATGAAAAGGCGCCCGGCGAGCCCTTTGTCCTCCGGCAGGCGGAATTTCTTCCTTCCGGCGTTCAGAAGCGTGTTGTATGTTCCGTGCACGATGCCCTGAGGCCCTATGTACATCCATCCCCCCGCGGTCATCTGTCCGTAGTTTGCCACGCCCAAAGCCGCGGCGCGCGCGAAACCCTCTGGATTGTCGAACATGCCGACCATCAGTCCGTTAGTCAGAATGATCCTCGGAGAATCGGGCTTCGAGCGGAAAAGTCCCAGCGGGTGTCCCGACTCTATCACCAAGGTGTGATCTTCTGTCAGTATCTCCAGGTATTTTTTTATCAGGAGATACTGCATCCAGTTCTGGCAAACCTGCCCGGTTTCGCCGTACGTGACGAGTTCGTAGGGGTAAAGGGCGACGTCGAAATCGAGATTGTTGTCGATCATGACCTGGAAAGCGCGGCCTTCCGCGCACTTGCCCCTGTATTCGTCTATGGGTTTTCCGACAATTTTCCCCCTCGGACGGAAACGATAACCGTAAATCCTCCCGCGCTCACGGTATTCCGCAAGAAACTCGGGGGCGATTTCACCGTGGAATTTTTCCGGTATGTACCGGAGCGCGTTTTTAAGGGCGAGTATCGTCTCGGATCTGTTCAGAACCTGTCCCCTGTCGGGCGCTCTCCGTATACCGGGCTCGAATTCAGATTTTTCGGGCGGTCCGTCGGGGAAATCCAGCCTTATTTCAAGAACTTTTCCTGTCGAATCAAACATTCTCAATCCCTCCCGCACGTAAAAAATTTCATCAATCCCGCAATGAAAAGGTGTCTCCAAATGGAAACACCTTTCTTCTTTAGCTGTCGCGAACAGAACGATGCTCGGTCGTATATTGGCTTGGCAGAGCCGAAGCTACGCCCTACGAAATTACGGCTTAATTATATCGTTTTTTTTATTTGCGCGCAACATATCCGCTCCTCCCTATCTGCCCATCGAGGCGCTTCTGCCCTGCGCCTCGGCCTCTTTAGCGCCTACGGAGCCGTTCATCTCCCGGTCATAAGATATTTCGAGGTACGGGACGCCAGCCTGGTTTATCACTCGCGAAAAATCTTTCAGGTAGTTCAGGTTGTGGATGATCCCCCTGCCCTCGTCAATCTTCTGCACGGCGTAAGCGGAACCTATCTCCACTATCTCCCCCTCATACGCGCGTCCTTCCATCGCGTCCGTGATAATGGGCACGGCTCCATCCTCCGCGAGTTTGCGCTTGGCCTCGGCTATGATTGCTTTCCGTTCCTCCGTGTAATCGGAGAGGGAGGTGATTTTGACGCTGTTGTCTTTTCCGGCTTCCGGCGCGGCATGGAGCATCGCTTCCCGCTCGGCACGGGGCAAATGCCCGTAGAGCGCAAATTCCGCTAGAATCCCGCCCCGCGTTCTCAAATCCCGCAAGTTGGACTCGCTCAGTCTGCCGCTATTTGGCTCTGGAAACTCCGGCATTTCCAGCTCATGGCAGACAATGGTCATGGCATAGTCCCTGACATAGTGATACTCGTGATTGGTCAGGCGAGGATTCAAAGAAGTCTCGGCCAGTTTTTCGTCCTGTAGTAAAGAATTGACCGCCCCTTCAACCAGGAGGTTATATGTCGCGTCGTCCTCTTGCTCCAAGGATGTGATATTTATATTGTGCAGATCGAGGAATTGAGCGGCCTTGGGATAGCGGTAATCCCCGTAGTTTTCGAGGTTCATCTTCTCTCCGTAGATGTCGGCGCTCGTAATTTTACCTGCCGATAGTTCCGCTCCGTCTTGAGCGCCGGCAAAACCCGGCGCGGATTCTTTGACGAGAACGCCGTCGATGTCGAGCATAGCCCCGCTCTCTATCTCAGTCCGAAGCGCGTCGTTTCTCCCTTGCTCCGTCAGTTCCTCCCCCACGCCGGCGACGACTTCATCGGGATCGTCCTTTTCGCGGGAGAACAGATCGGCTTCGTCGATCCCGCTTGCCTCCAGTTCGTTCCTGTAGTCGTATTCCTCGTCCTCGGATAAGGTAAGCTCGTCCTCGTCGTCCACGCCGCCGTGATTGTCGATGTTGAGTTCGAGGTTGAGCTGCGCGAGGCGCGTGGATTTTTCGGCCAGTTCGTCCTCCCGCTCGAACGGCTTTTCGAGTTGTTCCTGCGCGAGCCTGACCTGATTAACGCAGTCCTTCAGTTCTTCCTCCGTTTTCGTAACCTTCCCCTCAAACCCGTTCAGGACGTTGTTGAGTTTCGTTATGTTTCCCGCCGCGCTGTCGCCCATGTCGATCCTGTAGGTGTCGTTCCCTTTGAGGAAGATATGATGGAGATCGAAGTGGGGGTTGAACTCCAGCGTCATGTC
>JAISYN010000027.1 GCA_031269915.1 Synergistaceae bacterium | reverse complement strand
CCATGATAACAGCCTTTTATATCGGTCAATCACGACAAAGTCCAGTGTTGCAAGGCTTCACTGGACTTACTCTCTTCTCGGACTGTAAAAGTCAGGTTATAGCCATATAAAAACTGACTTCTCGAAGCTGTACTTTAGCCTCCTATCATGCTTTTCGACAATTTGATCATTCTTTAATATGTATCTAAAAAAATATCTATTCTATATTCTCATAAATTGTTGCTATATCTACGTTTACATCACATTTTTCGATGAAGTAACTGTTAAACTCGGGACATAGGCGCCGCAAGGATATAAATCTTTACCATTTAGGCCCCTGACGATAAATCAGCCTTCTTAACCTATAGTCTCACGTTGGAAGGCTGATATAATTAATTTGAAATTTAACATAGGGGGGTGAGGTTTTGAAAGGTTTCAGACTGTCTGCCGTGATTTTGCTGCTCTGTTCCGTTTTTTGCGGAACGAGCGCCGAGTCGGCGTTCGTTTCTCCGGAGGTTTTTTTCGGGATGATCGCCGAAAATGACAGGATCGGAGTGATGTCGGCTATTGTCGGCGGTTTCGATGTGAACGTTTATGATATGAAAGCGGGCGGCACGCCGCTCTTATACGCCATCAGAAAGACCCGCCCTGAGATAGCCGGTATTCTTCTCGACTCGGGCGCGGGGGTTAATTTGAACGATTTTAAGAGCGCCGACGGACTGTCGCCGCTCATGCTCGCCGTCATGTTCGCAACCGCTCCGGCATCTCCAAGCATGACGCCGGAGCGCAGAGGGGACGCCATGGAGATATTCGATATGCTCATTGAACGACACGCGGACATAAACTATATGGAGGCGGGCGGCATGACGGCTCTTTCCATGGCGCTCAGCGGGTTGGATCGCGAGTCGTCTGAAATCGCCGCCGTAAAACTTCTGGAGGCCGGAGCTGACGTAAATCCTCCGGTATCGCCGTGGAGGTGGTCTCCGTTGATGTGGGCCGTTGGGAACGCCTATTTAGTGGAACTTGAGACGGGGGAAGATCGCACGGGGCTGATAAAGCTGATGCTTGACGCAGGGGCCGATCCGAACGTCAAAGCGGATGGCAGTACGCCGCTCCACGCCGTCGCGTTTATTGAGCGCGAAATCGTCGAGGGCGTTCCCGAGATCAGCCTTCCGCCCGGGTACTCGTCCCGAATCGGCCCCAAGATCACTGAAATGCTGCTTGACGCCGGCGCTGACAAAAACGCGAAAAACGACGAAGGCAAGACTCCTTTTGAGGTCGCTGTGGAAAACCGCAATTCCAAAATAGCCGTGCTTCTGTCCGCCAGGTAAGGTATCGCGGGCCGCGCTGTTCATTCATTATGGTGAGTTCTGTAAATTTCCGGGGGTGAAATTAGGATGAACCCGACGCTCGAGATTCACAAGGGGAAAATAGCGAAAAACGCCGAAGCCGTCCTGAACCTGTGCCGTGGAAGGGGGATTGAGCCGGCGGCGGTGATAAAAGGCTACAACGCTATAGACGACGTGACGGATGTAATAGTCGAGGCCGGCTACAAAACGCTCTCAAGCTCGCGATTGCCTCATCTTCGAGCGGTCAAACGACGCGGTTACCGGGCCGCTTCACTGATGCTCCGCCTGCCGATGCTCTCGGAGATCCGGGAAGTAGTGGAGGTATGCGACGCCAGCCTCAACTCCGAGGCCGAGACGCTCGCGCGTCTCGACGCGGAGGCGTCGCAACAGGGAAAGCGCCACGGCGTCATACTGATGAGGGATCTCGGCGATCTCAGGGAGGGAATTATCGACTCCCCGAGGCTCATCGAACTGGCCTGCCGTACGGAACGATGCCACAAAAACCTCGATCTGCTGGGTATCGGCTCCAATCTGAGCTGCTACGGATCGGTGATGCCGACGTGCCAAAATCTTTCGCTGCTGGCTGATGACGCGGCGGAAATCGAGCGCGAGATCGGAAGGAAACTTGATGTCGTCTCCGGAGGGGAGAGCACGTCGCTGCAGCTTCTCCTCAGAAACGAAATGCCGGGCGGCATTAATCATCTGAGGATAGGCGGGGCTATCATGCTGCGGGCTGAGTTTTCAGGGCTGCGGGAGGGTGAAATGCCTGATGTGACCGACGATACTCTTATTTTAAAAGTCGAGATAATAGAGATAGGTGAAAAACCCACCCACCCCATAGGCGTACTCGGAGTCGACTGCTTCGGAAACAAAAAGACTTTCGAGGACAGGGGCGTCCGCCGCAGGGCGCTTGCCGCTATAGGGGCGTTCGACGTAGGAAGCCACGAAAAGCTCGTTCCCTTGGATGAGAACATGAAGATACTCGGCTGCAGCAGCGATCACATGATAATAGATATCCACGATTGCGCCCGGCGCTATGCTCTGGGGGATATCGCCGAATTCAAATTACTCTATCAGGCAATGCTCTACGCGACAGCAAATCCGATGGTCTCAAAAGTCGTTATCGATTGACGGAAGACCGCTGATGCGGCGGCGGGTTTGTCTCATCTCCTGGATCGGAAAAATTTTTGCAGCAGATCCAGGGCTTCCATAGAGAGAACGCCGTCCGTCACCTCGCATTTATGCGGCATCCTCGGGTCGCGCAAGATGTCGTACAGGGTCCCGGCCGCGCCGGCTATCGGATCTTTCGCGCCGTAGACGACGCGCGACACCCTAGTCTGCATTATGGCCCCCGCGCACATGGGGCACGGTTCCAGCGTGACATAGAGCGTGCAGCCGTCGAAACGCCCCCGGCGGAGGTTTTCGCCGGCGTCCGCGAGAGCGAGCATCTCGGCGTGGGCAAACGGCGGGACGCCCAAGCCCCTGCGGTTGTGCCCGCGTCCCGCTATAATTCCTTCGCTGACCACCACGGCTCCGACAGGTATTTCCCCATGCGACAGCGCGCTCCTTGCCTCCAGGAGCGCCTCTCTCATAAAATCTTCGTCGGGGTATGAATTTTTCATACTTTATATAATACATCAAACATTTTTCTCGGGATCGGGGTGAGCATTGAATCTTTATTCTTGGGATAATTATAATCGCATGGCTGAAATTTGTGTGTTGAAAGATTTTTGCGAAAGCTTTATTATTGGAACAGAGCAGACAGGCGGTGTACAATGTGGAGATACTGGCCGAGCTTTCGCATATAGATAAATCGTTTTTCGGAGTCAAAGTGCTGGATGACGTGTCGTTCGACGTCCGCGCGGGAGAAGTGGTCGCGCTTCTCGGCGAAAACGGCGCTGGCAAGTCCACGCTGGTTAAAATACTGAGCGGAGTCTATACGAGGGATGCCGGAACTATGAAAATATTCGGCTCTTCTATGGGCGATCTCACTCCGCGTGGGGCGCAGGATCTCGGCATAGCCATAATTCACCAGGAACTCAACCTCTGTTCGCACCTCACCGTGGCGGAGAATATCTTTCTCGGGCGCGAGGCCACGCTAGGCGGAATACTGGCCAAGCGTGAAATGAGCGCCGCCGCTGGCAGAATCCTCGGCAGCCTCAATATAGACCTGGACCCCAATACCGTTGTGGGCGACCTCTCCGTTTCCATGCAGCAGCTCGTGGAGATAGCGAAAGCCCTCTCCGCCGACGCGCGCGTTCTCATAATGGACGAGCCGACCAGCGCGCTCACGGCGAAAGAAATAGACGATCTGTTCGTCGTCATCAGAAAACTGAGGGACGGGGGCAGCCGGGGCCTAGTCTATATTTCGCACAGGCTGGACGAGCTGAAACACATAGCCGACCGTGTGTCGATAATGAGGGATGGACGTTTTATAAAGTCCGCGGGATTCTCCGAAATCACGATGGATGAGATAATAGCTCATATGGTGGGGCGCGAGATAAAGGAAAAATTTCCGCGCGTTGAGAGCGCGCGCGGAAGGAAAATTTTCGAGGTCAGAAATCTCTCGGCCGGAAACGCGGTCAAAGACGTGTCGTTCGAGCTTTACGAGGGCGAAACTGTGGGGATAGCGGGGCTCATGGGCGCGGGCCGCACCGAACTGACGCGCGCGATATTCGGAGTGGACGCCAAGGACTCGGGGCGGATATTTCTGGACGGCTCGGAAATTTTTATAAACTGTCCGGCTGACGCCATAGCGCGCGGCATAGTGCTGGCGCCCGAGGATCGCAAGAAGGACGGGCTCTGTGTCCGGCTTTCGGTGCGCGAGAACATAACGCTGCCGAACCTGGACTCGATCCTCGGGGGCATGGGCGTGGTGGACAGGAAAAAAGAGGGGAATATGGTCGCCGAGACCGTGAAAAATCTCGCGATAAAGCTGTCGGGGCCGGAGATCAACGCGGGCAGCCTGTCGGGCGGAAATCAGCAGAAGGTCGTCGTCGGCAAGTGGCTGGCGCGGAATTCAAGGGTGGTCATATTCGACGAGCCGACGCGAGGGATAGACGTCGCAGCCAAGGTCGAAATCTACAATCTTATGAACGGACTCAAGAAAAACGGCATTGGAGTACTGTTTGTATCCTCAGAGATGCCCGAAATAATCGGCTTCGCCGACCGCATCCTCGTGATGTGCGAGGGGCGCGTCACGGGCGAATTCATCGGTAAAGAGGCCACTCAGAACAAAATCCTCGAAAGAGCCACGCGGTTCGAGGTAAAAAAACTCGCCGGCGACGGCAATGAACGGGAGGAAGCCGTATGAACGCCGAAAAACGGAGCGTGACGAGCCGGATACTGGAAACGAGAGGAATGCCGCAGGTCATAACCGTCACCGCGGGTCTTTTTGTAATTTTCGCGGTTTTCAGCATGCTGGGCGATAATTTCCTGTCGGCCAGGAATATGCGGAACCTCATGCGCCAGGCCGCTCCGATACTGATAGTCGGCATAGCCCAGTCCTTTGTGCTGATAACGGGCAACATCGATCTTTCCATCGGCTCAGTGCTGGGAATGAGCTGCATGACGTCGGCCACGCTGATGACCAAAGGGGTTTCTCCTCTCGCCTCCGTGGGGATTACTGTGTTTTTATGCCTTCTCATCGGTCTGCTGAACGGGCAGTTGGTGGCCAAATGCTCGCTGCCGCCCTTCATCGCGACGCTCGGCACCATGACGATAGCCCGGGGAATCGCGCAGATAGTGAATAACAACCGCAATACGGACTCCATAGGCGAAGGCGCGCGCGCCTTCCGCAGCCTGTTTTACTACGGAGACTTCGGCGGCGTGTACAGTCCGGTCTGGATTGCCGCCGCGCTGTGGCTTGTTTTCAATTTCATCCTGAGCAGCACCAGGACGGGACGCCACATCTACGCGGTCGGCAGCAATATCGACGCCGCCAGGATGTCTGGCGTCAACATCAACTACACCGTCACCTCGGCGTATCTGGTGAGCGCGTTCTGCTCCTGCGTGGCCGGCCTTGTGACCTGCGCGGCGGGCGGCATCGGCGCCATGGACGCGGGCAACATGTACGAACTTTACGCCGTGGCGGCCAGCGTGATAGGAGGGGTGTCGACTCTGGGAGGTCAGGGGCTCCTTTTGGGTACCGTCGTCGGCGCGTTGATATGGAGCGTCCTGCAAAACGGCCTGATACTGGCCGGAGCGCCTGTTGCCATAAGGAATATAGCGGTCGGAATCATCGTGGTCATATCCGTTCTTCTGGATATAGTCGTGCGAAGCGGCAAACGGATACGTCCGAAAAAAACAACCTGAAAGGAGGGCAGCGGAATTTGGAGTTTTGAAATCGGCTGACGATGTCACACTGAAAATAAAAGATCGGGAGGGAATTTAAAATCATGAAAGCATTACGTCTCGCATTGGCAGCGACATTGGTTTTGGGTCTCATGGCGGGCTGCGCGGCCGCCGCGGACTACAAGGTGACTCTCATCACGATGGATCAGATGGACCGCCACTGGGCTGGCGTCGACGAGGGCGCCGGCAAAGCGGCGAAGGAAGCCGGAAACGTGACGTACAGCTGGACCGCGCCGGACGTGAAGGACGACGCCAAGCAGATAGAGATGATAAACAACGCTGTGGCCGGCGGCGCGAACGCGATACTTCTCGCGGCGAACGGCCCCGACGCCGTGACCGAGGCGTTGAAGGAAGCGGTATCGGCTGGAGTCAAGATAATCTATGTCGACTCCCCGGCCAACTTCCCTGCCGAGGCCATCTTCACCACGAACAACGAGGCGGCCGGCAACACGGCGGGCAAGGAACTGCTCAAAGCTCTCGAAGCCGCGGGAGTGAGCGAGGGCAAAATAGGCATAGTGAACGTCAACTCGGCCACTGCCAGTACCGTCGCACGTGAGAAGGGCTTCCGCGCGGCGTTCGAGGGCTCGAAATTCACTATACTCGAAACCCAGTACGGCGAGGGAGACGTGGTAAAGAGCAAGGAAATAGCTGATAACTACATCACTCAGGGCGCGGTCGGCCTCTTTGGCGCCAACGAAGGCTCGTCCACGGGCGTTGGCAACGCGATTCAGGAGGCCGGCGGCAAGGTTCTGGGCGTCGGTTTCGATCAGTCCGACGCGTTGCGCGAGCTTATAAAGAACGGCTATCTGCTAGCGACGATGGCCCAGAATCCCGACGTGATGGGCTATGAAGGCATGAAGGCGGCCGTTGCGGTCCTCGAAGGTAAGGCCGTCTCCAAGGATCCTATCGACACCGGCGTAACGGTTCTGACAAAAGACAAGCTGTAAAAAACGCCGCAACGGAAATTGCACGTCCCCGCGTCCTTGTGAAACGGCGCGGGGACGTTTATCGCCCATACTCCGGCTGTGAAACGGCGCAAATTCTTAGGCATATAACTCTCGATAGTTTTAAACTGCAAAAACATGGGAAAGACGGGAACTGTATTGTTATGAAGAGATGTTTGCGGGTGATATTAATTTTTGCGCTGATTGTTATGGGAGTATCTTGCGGCGCCGCAACTCCCGGCAACAGCAGTGAAGCGCCGATAACTTATACAAATTTTCGCGATATTCCCGGAGTGACAGCGGAAGAAGTACAAGCCATTGACGCTTTGATCGTTAAGTATCGGGATAAGGGATTTTCCTACGGGACGTTCCCAAGCACTGAGTCCTTTGCCAAACCGGACGGGACGATCGGCGGATACAGCGCGTTGTTTTGCGGTTGGATGAGCCAATTGTTTGGCATCAAGTTCACTCCTGAGACATATGATTGGGATGCGCTGTATGACGGCGTAGCGGAGGGCCGGATCGATTTTACCGGGGAACTCACGGCCACGCCGGAACGGCGTGAAACGTTCTTCATGTCAAGAGCGTTTGTGGAACGCGCGATTGTGGCTTTCCGGCAGAATGGCAGTCTTAGTTTTGAAGAAATAATGAAAACGCGCCCATTGAAGTTTGGTTTCTTAAACGGTTCCAATACGGCGGATCTTATTCTTGACTCTTCGCCATATAACATAACCCCTATTTATGGAGATTCTCTTGAAAGCGTAGCCGCCTTGATCCCGACAGGCGAGGCGGACGCGTTTCTCGCCGAAGAGCACGGTGAGACGACTATGCCCGAAGGATGGCACATAGAGAAGCTTTTCCCCTTAGTCTATTCCCCGTCTTCATTTTCCACAGGGCAGAAAGAATTGGCCCCCATCGTGTCCGTCTTGGATAAGTATTTGGCCCAGGCAGGCATGAAATATCTGCTGACTCTCTACAACAAAGGTCATGAGGATTATTACAAGAGCGCTCTTTACTCTAAATTTACAGAACCGGAAAAGGCGTATCTGCAAACGCGCGTCGAAAATGGGATTCCGATCAAGCTGATTGCCGAATCCGATAACTATCCGTCCAGTTTTTATAACGCCAAGGAGAAACAGTGGCAGGGTATCAGCATAAATGTATTGGACAAGATATGCGATTTGACCGGACTGCGGTATGAAGTCGTCAGCAGTGAGGATTCTGTGTGGGCGGACAACCTTGCCGGTTTGGAACGCGGCGGCGCTGACATGCTTACGGAACTTTTGCAGTCAGATGAACGGAAAGGCAGGTTCCTGTGGACGGACGCGCCGTACGCCGACGACTATTTCGCGCTGCTTTCTTTGATCGATACGCCTGACATCTCCGTCAATCAAATATTGTATTCCCGTATAGGCGTAGTAAAAGAAAGCGCGTATGAAGATTTTTTCAACAAGTGGTTTCCCGATCATAGCCATCTTATTCAATGCGCCAATAACGGCGACGCTGTACGGAAACTAAAAACCGGTGAGATTGATTTATTGATGGCGTCGCGCAATATGTTGCTAAGCACCAGCAACTATATGGAAGACCCCGGCTTCAAGATCAATTTGGCGTTTTCGTTCAACTACGGCTCATATTTTGGGTTCAACAAGGATGAGGCGTTGCTGAAGTCTATCGTCAGCAAAGCGCAGGCTTATGTGGATACCAAAACAATAGCCGAACGCTGGAAGCAGCGCATCTTCGATTACAGCGGGACGATGGCGCGGCAGCAGGCTATATTTTTGCTGGAGCTGTCCGTGATGCTTATCGCGATCATCGCGCTGCTCATTGTCATCATAAGCCGCAGAAAACGAACGAATATAATATTGGAGAGAACGGTCAGAGAACGCACGGCGGCCCTGGAAATCCAGACAAAGGCGGCGGAGGCGGCGGCGAAAGCCAAGAGTGATTTTCTGTCCAATATGAGCCATGAAATAAGGACGCCCCTCAACGCAATCATCGGCATGACGGAGATCGCGGAAAAGGCAGCGGATATTTTCCAAATGCGATCTTGCAATGCCCGCATAAAAGACGCCTCAAGGTATTTATTGGGACTTGTAACGGATATACTCGATATGTCGAAAATCGAGGCGGGCAAGATGGAGTTGTATTTGCAGCCGTTTTCTTTTCCCTCAATCCTGGAACAGGTCAAAGAACTGTTCCTGCCCCGCTGCAAGAGTAAAAACATTGATTTCAGGCTGATCTATGATCAGGTTCCGCCATTCGTAAATTCAGACGGACAGCGTCTTTTGCAGGTGCTTACGAATCTGATCTCCAACGCTGTAAAGTTTACGCCGGAGAATGGACGTATTGATCTCACTGTTCGCCAAATAGGAGAAATCGACGAGAAGGGCGTAGCCGCATTGGAGTTTTCCGTGAGGGATACGGGTATCGGTATGTCCGATGAGCAGCAGGAAAAGCTGTTCCAGGCCTTTCAGCAGGGAGACAGCAGCATTGCGGCAAGGTATGGCGGCACAGGCTTGGGGCTGACGATTTCAAAACGCATTGTCAGTCTGTTGGGCGGAGATATTCATGTAAGCTCAACCCTTGATAAAGGCTCCACATTTACGGTTACCGTTCCGGCGCAGATCTGCGAAGCGTCGGAATACGCCGCTCAAGACCCTATGTCCTCTGAAAATCCCAACTTTGAAGGCAGAACTCTCTTGCTGGTGGAAGATGTGGAGATCAATCGCGAAATTATATTGACGCTCATGGAGCCAAGCGGTATACGCATTCTTGAGGCTGAGAACGGAAACGAGGCGGTCAAAATGTTCGAACGGTTTTCATCGGAAATAGACATCGTTTTTATGGATATAAAAATGCCCTTTATGAACGGCTTTGACGCTGCCGCCGCTATTCGGTCGAGCGGGTTGCCGGGCGCCGATACTGTCCCCATTATTGCCCTGACAGCCAACGCATTCCAAGAGGATATCGACAAGGCGCATGCAGTCGGAATGAATGGCCATCTCAGTAAGCCCATTGATATTGACAGGGTATTTGCTGTTATGAGCAAATATCTTTTATAAAACAGTTCCGTTTGGCGTCACGCCTGTCTGGCAGCCTATCGAATTCAAAAGAAACACCTTAAAAACACAGTATCCCGTCGGCGTTTTTTGAGGCATATCATCAGCATATGAAATGAACTGCTTGACGAAAAATTAAGCATGGTGTATAAAACGCTCGTTAAAATTACGAAATCGTTGAGCGAGGTATCAGGACATGAAGAGTATGACTGGTTCGCAAGATACGGTAATGCCCATAGATGTCGGGGTATTCTCTTTTACCGGCGCGGATCCCGTTTCTTCCGGGGTCTGTGCTGCTGGCCGCTCGATATTGAGTTTTTCCGCGTTATAAGACAGCCTTAGCATAAACCATCTGGATGAAACCGGGATCCCGCGCGGGATCCCGGTTTTTTGCGGTGTGCCCGGCATGTGCGATAACTTGGAGGTGAAAGTCCTCTACAGGCTTGGCAGTAGGAACTGTTAGCTGAAGGCAAGGGTGTCCGTCGTGAGGCGGAATCTGAAGGAAGCCGGAGG
>JAISYN010000351.1 GCA_031269915.1 Synergistaceae bacterium | reverse complement strand
CTGTCGCACTTGCGAGAATTTTTGGCTCTTCCAAGGTGATCTGCGTCGCGAGGGGAGGCCACCGGGCCGAGGCAGCAGGGTTAATGGGCGCCGAGATAGTGTTTAATTCAAAAGAAGAGAGATGGGAAGAACAATACTGGCAGGAGACAAGGGGCTTGGGCAGCGATCTCGTCATCGATACGGGGGGAAATGTCGACGCAATGCAGCTTGCATACCGTCTGACAAAGCGCGGTGAGCGTTGTGTATTTGCCAGCATTGTCAGGAGCGAAATATCAATTGATTCGCTTGGTATTATTCTGGATGAAAAGGAAATTATGGGGAGCGTTGCGCACTCCCATGAGCGCGAATTCGCTTGGGCTGTCAAATACATCAGCGACGGTAGGTTGAACGTCAAACCGATCATCACGGACCGCATATTCATCAGCGACGCGCTTGAGCTGGGAATCAAAGCGCTGATTAGTGACAGAAGCCATATAAAAGTACTTGTAACGCCCAGAAAGGAATTGGTACGGTCCCAATGACTATTTCCGAGAAAACGCCGTTTATACAAAAAGAGCTGAAGAAGTACGGGCTTGACGGCTTGGTATGCCGGCTTTCGGTCAACATTCTTGCCCTGACAGGCTACTGGCCCTGTAATCATTCAGTTGCGGCAGTGGTTCCGCAGAATGGAAAGCCAGTACTGGTTGTTCCGGAAACGGAAATGGATAATGCTGCTGCCGAGACGGACGCTCATTTTTTAGATTTGCAGCCCTACCCGCTGGAAAACGTCGTCGAATTCACGAATCCTGCGCAGAGCGTGTCGGCGGCTTTATACGGCGTGCTCAGCAAGTCCGGGTTGCTGCGAGCAAAAATCGGAATTGAGAAATCTTTTGAGGATGGCGCGACCGGCCGGATGTTCGGCGACTTCAAATATCCCGCAGAACCCACATGGCAGGCGCTCAAAGAGAGGTTCCCCGGTGTGGAGTTTGTCGATGCGACACATGAAATCATGTCGTTGAGGATGATCAAGACACCCTTTGAAGTAGAGCGCATCAGAAAAGCGGCGGCTGTCGCATGTATAGGCTTTGACGCCGCAAGGGAGGCGCTACGTCCGGGCATGACAGAAGCCGATCTGTCTGCGGCACTGGAGGCAGCCATCCTCAGCTATGGGACTGGAAGGAACGGGGCCAGATATTCCCGGGGATTCTCCTCGGTGTATTCAGGTGTCCGCAGCTCCCTTCAGTGGTCTCACTGGGCTTGTACTTCCGGAAAGGCGATCGAGCAAAACGATGTTGTCATCATTGAGCTTGGATCGGTGACGGATGGTTACTGGGCTGATCTTACGAGGTGTTTTTGCGCCGGATCGCCATCGGAAAAAACTAAGAAATCCTTCGGGATTATTTTGGAGGCCCAGGCGGCCGGTATTGAAGCTGCCAAACCGGGAAAGCCGATCGGCGGGATAGACCGCGCCTGCCGCGATATTTTTCTCAAATACGGGTACGGATATGAACGATGCGGGCATCCCTGCGGACATTCCACCGGCTTCAACTATCATGAGGCTCCGCCGGTGCATCAGGCGAATCAAATGCCGATTGAGGAAGGCATGGTTCTCTGCATAGAGCCGGGGCTTTATTTTCCTGGGGAATTTGGAATGCGGTGTGAGGATATGTTTTATATCGCTTCGAACGGCGCGGTGCGGTTGTCTGAATACCCTCACAACCTGGAATCGTAGTACGCGCAAAAGGCATGGAGGATATCTGTCGTGAAAGCAGCAGAGTATAAGAAACCTTTTGATATCGAAATTGTCGAACGGGACGACCCTCCGCGCGGGAAGGCGGCAGTTGTAAGGGTGATTGCGACGGGGATTTGTGGTGGTGACTTGCATTTTTACGATGGTACGTTTTCTTATGCAAGCTATCCCAGGATTGGCGGACATGAGATTGTCGGGGAGGTGGAGTATGCGCCGGACAACAAATCCGGAATTTCGCGGGGTGACATAGTCGTAGTGGATCCGATGGAACACTGCGGAAAATGCGTTCCCTGCAGGCATGGGAAGACAAATTGCTGTACGTCGATTCATGTACTCGGCGTTCAGGTGGACGGCGGCTTTTGTGAGAGAATTGCCGTTCCTCCCGAACGGCTTTATAAAACCGGCAGTGAAATGTCGGTCGAGAGAGCCGTGCTCTGCGAGCCGTACACGATAGCTTACCATGCAACGGAAAGAGCCGGTATTGAAAAAGATGACGAGGTCCTTGTTGCAGGGGCGGGGACGATCGGTCTCGCAGTTGCGGACCTAGCGACGGCTTCTGGCGCAAAAGTGACAATTGTCGACAGGTTTTCTCAGAAACTTAACGTGGCGAAACAGCTTGGCGTTTTCGAAACCGTTGATACAAGTACCGTTGGGCTGTCTGACTTTGTAAGGGAGCGTACGGGGGGCGAAGGCTTCTATAAGGTTTTTGAGGCGACTGGGAACCCGAACGTTATAGCATCCTGCATTGACAGTGTCTGCCCAGGTGGGACGATTACTGTAATAGGCCTTCTGGCGGGTAGCGTGACAATAAACGGGTTGGATTTAACCCGCAAGGAAATGACAATACTCGGCTCGCGCAACAGCATTAGCGCATTTAGTCCGGTAATCGGACTATTCAAAGGCCGGTCACTGCATCCCGAGCTACTCCTAACGCACCGGTATCCGTTCGTTGATATAAAAAAAGCGTTCGAATATACGTTTAAAAATCCCAAAGATGTTATTAAAGCCGCTGTTTTCTTTCAGTAGGCAGGGGAGATTAACACATGGAAATTGTTGAGCTGGAAAGAATCGCTAAAAAAACAAGGCAGGACATCGCGAGGATGTTTCATCGGTCGGGATCGGGCCACTTCGGCGGTTCGTTTTCATGTGTAGAAATTGTCACATTTTTATACTTTGAAGTGATGAACATAAAAGTGGACGATCTCGCTTGGACCGGCAGAGACCGCTTCATCATCAGCAAGGGGCACGGCGCAGCTGCGGTCTATGCCACGCTGATGCAGTTGGGGGTAATCCCGAAAAAGTGGATTGAAATGTATGAAACGTTGGACGCGAATCTCAGCACACATCCAAACCACCGCAAGATTCCGGGGTTTGACATGAGCGCTGGCTCCCTGGGCCACGGGCTTTCGGTCGGAGTGGGCATGGCAATGGCGGCAAAAATGGACGGAGCCTCTTATAATACATATGTACTCCTTGGCGACGGGGAGCAAAACGAAGGTGCCGTTTGGGAAGCTGCAATGTGTGCCCATAAATAT
>JAISYN010000305.1 GCA_031269915.1 Synergistaceae bacterium | reverse complement strand
ACGGCGGCACCTGATAGCGCACTTTGGCCACCTTGCTTCCGGCGGGAAGGCTGGGAGCGGAGGGAATCAGAACGGGAGGCTGGCTCGCCTGCGACGGTGCGGGCTGAACGGCGGGAGGCTGCCGGTTGGGATCCCACGTGGGAATCTCCTGCGCCTGAGGCGTCCTCGCCGCGGAACCAGGCTGAGTGCCGGTAATCGCCGGAGGCGCGTCCAGCGACTGAGGGGTCGGAGGCGCCTGGGCCGGTACCGCCGAGTTCGGATCGGGCGGCTTCGCTATGAATATATTCACGGTCCTTCCCGCCGGAACGCGCGTGCCGGCCCTGGGGTCGGTTCTCACTACTGACCCGGCTGGCGCCTGGGTGGATTCTATCACGCTCACCTTTCCCACATTGAGGTCGCTTTGTTCCAGTATCTGTCTGGATTCGGACTCGTCGTGCCCTCTCAAATCAGGGACTTGAACGGTCTCGGCTCTGCCTGGGCCGCCTTCGCTCACAAGCAGGTCTATCATCCTGTTGCTCATCACCATCGCGGGAGCCGCCGGATTTTGAGCTATGACGGTTCCCGGGTTTTTCAATTGATCGGAAACCCTTATCACTGCGCCTATTTTGAAACCGGCGGAGTCAAGTTCCTGTGCCGCTAAAGCGAACTCCTTGCCTCTAACGTCGGGAATACGAATCTGAGCGCTGCCTCTGCTCACTTTGAGCGTCACTATCTTGCCCATGTCCGTCTTGTCGCCCGGAGTTATGCTCTGGGCTATGACTATGCCCTCGGGGTGGTTCGAATCCACCTGATCTATACGCGCCAGAAGCCCGGCGGTCTGAAGCCGGTTCGTGGCTTCCATCGCCGAAACGCCTATCAGTTGAGGGACGACAGCCTCCGCGCGTTCGCCGAACACCATCTTGATCGCTATGAAACTGGACGCCGATAAAATCATCAGAGCTATCAAAATGCCCCACCTGAAAAGTCTGTTCACTTCCTATTCCTCCTACAAACCCTAAACCTTTTTCTTTCTGAACATAACCATATAAAAACCGTCCATCCACGGCGAATCCGGCAAAATTACCGTGCCGTAAGGTTTTCCCCTGCGCGCCGCCGAAGCGCGGATATTGAGCGGAATCTCCGTCATATCGCCCCGCGACACCATCGCGTCAGCTGCGGCATTTTCATTTTCGCCGCGAAAAACGCTGCACGTACAATACATTATAACACCACCGGGAGGCAGAATTTCACACGCCCTCGAGAGTAATAATTTTTGAAACGCTTCCATACGTCCAACGCTTGACGGCGTATTTTTCCACTTGCCATCCGGATGTCTCCCCCAAGTTCCGCTGCCGGAACAGGGCGCGTCGAGCAAGATGGCGGACGGAACGGTTTCAGGTTCGGCTGTCAGAGCGTCTCCGCAAACAAGCGAAAACCGCTCCTTCGACGCTCCGAGGCGGGCAAATTCCCTTTCGGCGGACTTCAGCCGTGAAGACGATATATCCCATCCTTCCACCACGGCATCGGGACACTGCGTCATTATGTGCCCTGATTTCACACCACGTCCCACGCACATATCGAGCAACGCCCCTCCACGCCAGTGAGTCAGCAGAGATTCCGCCGCCAGCATCGACGATTCGGTCTGCGGCGTCACCAGACCCTCCGCGTATCCGGGGATATCAGGAGGATACGGGTTCGACTCCAGCCTTATTCCGTAAGACAGGACATCAGACGGAGACGGGGACAGCCATCCGAACTTCGATATCCACCCATCCCTGTCCGTTCCCGCTGAGGCCCTGAGAGACATCAAAGTCTGGTCAGTGGATATCCGTATCAGTCTTTTAGTTTCCTTCATCCCCAGCTCTTTGCTCCATATTGATGCCACCCATCCCGGGACGCCGAAACCGAGAGCCTGATCTCTCAGCGCCGGAGACGAGCGAAGAGATTCGATGTAATCGGGCGCTTTCTCCATGACGGAGTGAAGCACGGCGTTGATGAGTCCCGGCTCGCGAGACATCCCGCCGGAACGTTTTTTCGCCATATCGACAAGGGCGTTCACCAGCACTCCGGGCTCGAAGTGATGAAGTTCCGTCACCCCGGCGATTCCCGCCAGAAGCGACAGCACCGTCTCGGCGCTCAGCGAATTCGCCGGTTTTTTACAGTATTTCGCCAGAAGGTGCTTCCAAAGGCCCATACGCCGGAGCGTCAGATAAACTATGGACGACGCGAGTTTCCTTTCGGGCGGCTCCACGTCGCGCAGGGCGCGCCTCAGCGCTTCGGACGCGAACATGCCGCCTTCCGATTGCGCCAGCACGTTTAGAGCGCATTCTATGCCTCTCATATCACGGTAGATTCCTCAATTTCCCCGACCTCGTATCGAATACAAGCATACGCCCCCTGCCTCAAGCGATTTTATAGAACTCGGCTATGCAACAGACCACCTTTTCCTGCTCGCCTTCCGTTATTTCCGGGAACATCGGCAGCGCCAGAACTTCCTCCGAGAGCTTTTCCGAGACCGGGAAAGCGCCCTTCTCATGGCCGAGATACGCGAAACATGGCTGCAGGTGCAGTGGAAGCGGATAGTAAACACGTGTCATGACGCCCTTCGCGGAGAGAAACTTTTGCAGATCATCGCGGCGGGACGCTCTGATCACGTACTGATGATAAGTATGTCTGTTGCCTTCAGCCACGGACGGAGGAACAATATGCTCCCTGAGTCCTCGTTCCGCGAAGAGCAGGCTGTATCGCCGCGCGGCTTCTCTGCGCTCCTCCGTCCACGTTTCTATATGCCGCAGCCTAACGCGGAGGATGGCCGCTTGCAGCGCGTCCATCCTGCTGTTTATTCCCACTTCCTCGTGCAGATAGCTGGACGCCGAGCCGTGGAGGCGCAGCATTGCCACCCTGCCTCCAAGTTCGTCGGAATCACAGGTAACCATTCCGGCGTCTCCGTACGCGCCAAGGTTTTTCGTGGGGAAGAACGAAAAACAGCCGAAATCTCCCCACGTTCCAGCACGGACTATCGCTCCGCAGCGCGCTCTGTGAGCGCCGAAGGCCTGCGCGCAATCCTCCGCGAGCGCAATGTTTTTCGCTTCGAGTTCTCCCATGATTTCCTCGAGACGGCACATCTGGCCGAACAGGTGCACCGGGATGAAAACCTTAGTCATGGGGGTTATGGCCTCGCGGACCCGCTCCATAGATATGTTGTACGAGTCCGGCTCCACATCCGCAAAAACCGGTTTAGCGCCAAGACGCGTTATGCAGCTCACCGTCGCGAAAAAGCTGAACGGGGTCGTAATCACCTCGTCGCCGGGCTTCACTCCGAGAGCCATGAGCGCAAGCAAAAGCGCGTCGGTGCCGGACGCCACCGCCACCGCGCGGCGTGATCCCAGATAACCCGCCGCCTCTTTCTCAAAAGAGGCGACTTCCGGCCCCATGACAAACTGCGTCGAGGACAGCACTCTATCCAACGCATCTTTTATCTCGTCTCCGACCCTGGCGTAGTTGCGTTTAAGGTCAAAAGAAGGTATCGTTTCAACATCCGACACGAGAACATCTCCTTTCGGTTAATACTCCCCATTATGAATTTTCACTTAAATCGTTCATTCAATGCCCGATTATTCTACTACAATATTTTTAACTAGTATAATTTGCGACTGACTAATGGAGGGGAACCGGATGAATATCGAAACGACCGCGACTTTAAAACGCATGGCGACACTTGTCTGTTCCATAACCGTAATAGTCTGCCTCGGATACGCGATAGGCGGAGCGGGAGGATACCTCACGGGCAACGGGCGTCCGCTCGTCATATTGCTGGGGCTCGCCGGGGGAGTGGTTTTCACCTGCCTGTCGTTTTGGATATGGCGCGGCTATCTCAAGGACATCGCAACTCTGAACGGGCAAGATGAAGAAGACGGATGACCTCCGCCCTCAAATCCTCGCTGGGATGCCTCGCTTCGCGGGCGCATACTTTCGCGGGCTTTTCGCACAACAGGCAGGAACGGGGGCGCTCGCCAAATGACTCCCGCGAAAGAGGACCGGTTTCGGTTATCACGTCTATGTCGAAAACCCTGCCCCATTCGTGCCCATCTTCCATCATGATCGCGATTTTTTTGGCCTCTGCCGCGTCTCCGGCAAGGGGAAAAATTTCAGCGGCGCCAGCGCCGTTGAGCAGAATGACGCGAAAGGGCGGTGCAGACGCAAGCTCGGCCAAAAAAAAACGGCGTGTGGCGGCGACGGTCTCAGCGTCGCCTGAAATATTTTTCGGGAGCCCTGGAATATTCAGTGATATCTGAACGACACAGTTCACTCCTCCGACGCCTAGCATAAATTTCTGCGTCCACGCCCTCTCCTCACGCCCAGCAAGCAGCATACCGAGTCCTCGATCCAAGGTCGCTTAATGAGCGCTCCAAGGCGCTTTTCCCGCCAAGTACGATATTGTGGACCGCGGCAGGTAGGCCTCCGTTCCGGAGACGTCCTCGGAATCCAGCATTTCCCGGACAGCGGACGCGGATACAGGGCGCCCGTCCGGCGCCTTCAAGCGCTCTATCTCTACGTACTCCACTCCGGAAGGAGGGAGCATCTCCCTCATAGCCTCGTTGTAAATCTCCGTCACGCGGCTGTGCGGTTCTGTGCCCGCGAATCTGGCGTTTATGCCGAGCGCCGGAACATACAAGCGAAGAAAAAGGTTCAGATCGAGCTTCGCCTGTTCCAGAGCCAGATACGCTTCGGCGCGGCTTTTCAAAAAATATGAGGGGAAAGTGGCGGCGGACACCGCGTAAGGCCCGCTACGCAGCAGGGTTACATTTTCAATGCCGCGAATCCCTGCGCGCGCCATCTCGAATCTGTCCGCAAACGAAAACCGTGATTTTTCCTCCTCGACGACGACGACGTAAAGACGACGGCAGACGCTCGACGCCCGCTCTATCAGATATCTATGGCCAAGCGTGAAAGGATTGCAGTTGGCGACTATGGCCCCTGTGACGCCTTTCCGCTCCGCTCCGCCGCTCCGGTTTTCCAAAAGATAATTTCCGTAAGCCGATATGCCTGGTTCACCGGCTTCGAGCAGTACAACCGCGTCGGTCCCGGCGATGTTTCTGAAGCCCATCGATTCGAACCGGCCCGCCATATCGGGTTTGGTATAAACGAACAGGCGGGATACGCCCCGGGCGCGCGCGGTCTCCATCAACGCCGATATCGCCGCTGAAGAAAGTCCGGATTCCCGGTACCCTTGATCCGCCGCGACCATGCGAATAACTTCGCCGAACAGGCTCGCCGTGGCGGTGATACGGCCGTCCGTATCCTCGACTATAACCGTGGCGTCAGCCCCTTCTTCGAACGTCAAACCGGATTGAGACAACAGAGAACTCACTTCTTCATATTCGCCCGGCGTCAGTTTCGATACCACTCTCGAGTCGAATCCGAACAAAAGTTTCCCTCCTTGACGTAAGCGACCTTGACGGTGTAGATTTTAACATATTGAACGTAAGGAACCGAGAGACTATGGCTTAATAAATTACTAGTTTCTCACTATGAATTAGATGTATAATATTCACGGCGCCTTCGTTGGCGCGATCAAATTCGACAAACGAGGTGAAAAAAGTGGAACCGCGCAAAGTATATCTGGATAACTCGGCGACCACCAAGGTGGCTGAAGAAGTATTAAACGCGATGATACCTTATTTTTCAAACGATCCGGGCAATCCGAACAGCCTTCATCAGTGGGGGCGCGGGGCGCGCCGGGCCGTGGACGAGTCGCGTGAGAGCGTAGCGTCCCTGATAGGGGCCGGCATACACGAGATAGTGTTCACAGGAAACGGCAGCGCGGCGGATAATCTGGCGATTAAAGGATCCGCCTGGGCTGACAAAAAGAACCGCAAACATATCATTACATCCGCCGTGGAACATCACGCCGTAATCGACACATGCAAGTGGCTCGGAAAGACGGGATACGATATCACGTACCTGCCGGTCGACGAATTCGGCATGGTTCATCCTGAAACGCTGAAAGGCGCGATCCGCGATGACACTCTGCTTGCAAGCGTAATGCACGCCAACAACGAAGTGGGCACAGTCAACCCCATAGAAGAACTCGGCGCAATCTGCCGTGAACGCGGAGTGCTCTTTCACACCGACGCCGTTCAAACCGCCGGACACATCCCCATCGACGTTTCAAAATTGCCGGTCGACATGCTGACGATGTCAGCCCACAAAATGTACGGACCGAAAGGCACAGGGGCTCTTTACGTACGCAAGGGTATCAAACTCGTGCCGCTGGTGCACGGAGGAGGGCAGGAATACGGCATACGCTCCGGCACGGAGGACACCGCCGGAATAGCGGGTTTCGGCGCGGCAGCCCGCCTCGCGAAACGTCTGTTCGAAGAGGGAGAGGAAACGAGGGTTTCATGCTTGCGCGATAAGCTGCTCGATGGCATAATCGAAAAAATACCAAATTCGTTCGTCACCGGGCACAGGACAAAACGCCTGCCGTTCCACGGAAGCGTCTGCGTCAGGCGGATAGAGGGCGAAGGTATTCTGCTGCGAATGGATTACGCGGGAATTGGGGTATCCAGCGGCAGCGCGTGCACGTCCGGCAGTCTGGAACCGAGTCATGTATTGCTCGCGATGGGGTTGGATCACGCCACCGCGCACGGCTCCGTAAGGCTGACTCTTGGCAGGGACACTACTGAGGACGATATTAATTACGTTCTCGAAAAATTCCCGCCTATAGTGGAAATTCTGAGGAAGATGTCGCCATACAAGGGAGGCTAGTCAAATGGAACAGTACAACGAAAAGGTGATAGATTACTTTATGAACCCACGCAACGTCGGGGCGATATCTGATGCCGCGGGCATCGGAGAGGTTGGCAATCCCCGCTGCGGAGACGTGATGAAAATCTATGTGGATGTCGATGAGAACGAAGTCATACGCGACGTCAAGTTCGAAACGTTTGGATGCGCCGCGGCCATAGCGACCAGTTCGATGGCGACTGAAATGGTAAAAGGGCTGACGATCGACGAGGCCCTCAAAATCACCAACAGAGAGGTCGCCAACAAACTGGGCGGCCTTCCGGTCGAAAAAATACATTGCTCCCTGCTCGCGGAGGAGGCCCTGCGCGCCGCGGTGGCCAACTACCGTGAGCGCAAGTTAGGAGCGTCCGTTTCACCGCCGTGCAGCATCGATTGCGGCGGCTGCGGCGGTCACGAGGAAGAGGAGCGTTTCGTGGCGGAGACGTCGAGGGTGGCAGACTGATGAAACCGGCTTCTCACGGCAGGATCATAGCCGTATGTACTTCCCTGAAGAAAGGCGCCGTCAAGGAAAACGCCGGAGAAGCCCTGCTCTTAAAAGATTACGGAATCAAGGGCGACGCTCACGGCGGATTCGGACACAGGCAGGTGAGCCTTATAGCGTCCGAGGATATCGAAACGATGAAGGCGCGTCTGCCTGATTTGAGGCCCGGCAGCTTCGCGGAAAATCTGACGACCGAGGGCTTCGATATGTCATCCCTGCTCGTTGGAGATATGCTGAAAGCCGGGGAATGTCTGCTCGAAGTAAGCCAGATAGGCAAAGAATGCCACGCGAAATGCGAGGTGTTCAGATTGAGCGGGGAATGCATAATGCCTGAAAAGGGAATATTCTGCCGCGTAATAGAGGGCGGGCATATCATGACAGGAGATGAAATAAGGCTCGCGTAGCCTTGCCGGGCACAACACGCCAACCGGCCGGCGCCTTGAAAGGGATGAAGATTTGTACGACAGCCCTAAATTTCTAAGTTCCGGGGATAGCTGTCTTGTCGTCGAATTTTCCGACGATATTGATATGGCCGCCAACATCAGGCTCCAAAATTTAAAACGGGTCCTCGCCGGCAAAAAAATACGCGGAGCGAGGGAATTTGTTCCAACATACCGTTCGTTATCGATACATCACGATCCCACAAAACTTTCAAGACAAACACTCGAGAAAATCATCAAAGAGGCGCTGGAAAACTCGGACGGCGGTGAAGAACCCGATAAACGCACCGTATATCTGCCCGTCGCGTACGGCGGAGAATACGGGCCGGATATGGACAATGTGTCGGCGCATACGGGTTTGAGCGAGAGTGAGATAATAAAAAGACACACATCGAGAGAATACTACTGCTACATGCTCGGTTTCACACCGGGATTCGGTTATTTGGGCGGCATGGACGAAACTCTGGAGACGCCGAGGCTCAAGACACCCCGTATTCTCATACCGGCGGGCAGCGTTGGGATAGCGGGCAAACAGACCGGCGCGTACAGCATTGACGGCCCGGGAGGCTGGCAGTTGATAGGCCGTACCCCTATGCCGCTTTTCGACCCGGACTGCGGCGAAAAACCGACGCTTATCGATCCCGGCGACTGGGTCGTGTTCCGAAGCGTAACCGCCGGCGAATACGACGCCATTAAAAAAGACGCCGAGATGAGGCGAAACTCCGCTTTGGAAAAGAGGCGCGCTGGATAATGTCTTTCACGGTGGGCAGAGCCGGAATGGCGACGCTCGTTCAGGATCTCGGACGCTGGGGCCATCAGTCGAGAGGGGTTACTGTATCGGAGCCGATGGATCGGTTTTCGTTCAGAGTCGGCAATATAATGCTGGGGAATGACGAAAACGACGCGGCTCTTGAAATAGCGTTTCTTGGACCCGAAATTACGTTCCATCGGGAAAGCTGCGTGGTTCTGACCGGAGGCGGCCTCCTCATGAAAATAGACGGTTCGATCGCGGAGGCGTGGACGGTTCACCGTGTCACACAGGGAAGCCGCCTTGCCGTCGATGGCCCGTCCGGTTCGCAAAACCGCGGGGTCCGTTCATATCTTTGCATGAGCGGAGGCATTGACGTGCCGGTAGTTATGGGCAGCCGTTCGACCTTTACGAAAGGTAAAATCGGCGGATATAAAGGACGCGCTCTAAAGACCGGAGACATAGTGCCGATATTCCCTCCAAAGCCGCTCTGGCGCAAATCGGCGGGTTTCATCTGTCCTCCTGAAATACGCCCTGTACACGCCTCGGACGAACCGCTTCACACGCTCGATGGACCGCAGATCGACGCCTTTACGGATGCCGGCATAAAGACTTTTTACAAAGAGATATACACCGTTACGGACAAAATAGACAGAATGGGATATCGCCTCGACGGTCCCGAAATTGAGCATAAAAACGGAGCTGATATAGTCTCAGATGGAATAGTTCACGGTTCCGTGCAGGTGCCGGGAGACGGGAAACCCATCGTGATGATGTCCGACCGCCAGACGACCGGCGGATATACCAAAATAGCGGTGGTTTCCACGTGGTCCGCGGCGGCGCTCGCCCAGAAAATGCCCGGCGAAAAAATCCGCTTCCACCGCGTGACGAAAGAAGAAGCCGTGAGATATCTCATTGATTTCGGCAGCAAACTGACAGAGTTGGATGAGCTGAGAGCCGCGTACAGGTCAAGACAGCGTTATTGAAAAACGGGCGAAACCCGCTCACATCTAACGCCAGGGCGGAATAACCCCGGCCCTGCGAACCTCTTGCCATGAAGCGGAAGTTTGAAACGCCAATTTGTGCCTTGCGAAAGGACGGTCACAAAAATGAAAATCGACATGAACAGCGATCTCGGAGAAGGTTTCGGCGCGTGGAGCATGGGCGACGACAAAGCGGTCGTATCGTCCGTGTCGTCGGCGAACATCGCATGCGGATACCATGCAGGAGATCCGTCGATCATGCGCCGTACCGTCAAACTATGCGCCGATAACGGAGTGGCGGCGGGAGCGCACGTTTCATACCCCGATCTCTCCGGTTTCGGGAGGCGCGATATGTCATGCAACCCGCAGGAGGTATATGACTGCTGCCTGTATCAAATAGGCGCGCTGCAGGCGTTCTGTAAAGCTCAGGGAGTGCCTCTGCAGCACGTAAAGCCGCACGGAGCCATGTACAATAACGCCGCAAAAGATAGAAAACTTGCCGACGCCATAGCCTCGGCTGTGAAGCGCGCCGGGAACGGGATAATACTCGTGGGCCTTTACGGCTCGGAATTAGAGAACGCCGCTCTGGGAACCGGCGTCAGGTTCGCGTCGGAGGCTTTCGCGGACAGAGCTTATTTGAAGGACGGATCGCTCATGCCACGTTCCATCGAGGGGTCCGTCATATATGACGCGGAAACCGTAGCGGAACGCGTCGTGCGAATGGCTGCTACGGGGACGGTAACGGCTGCCGACGGGACTGAGATTCGGTTAAGACCGGATACCATCTGCCTCCACGGCGACACGAAAGAAGCCGCCCTCATGGCCTCCGCCGTCCGCCGGGCGCTCGAACGCGCCGGAATCGAGATAAAACCGCTGAGGGAGGTTTTATAGAAGATGGAGTATACCGTCCAAGCACTGGCGCATATGCCGGCGCCGGAAATTCGCGCCATCATCAGGGAAGGCAGATGGACCGCCCCGACTTCGGGACTTTCCCTGGGGCAGGCGCAGGCAAACATGATTATCCTGCCGCTGGATTGGGCATACGATTTTCTGCTCTACGCGGCGAGAAACCCCAAACCGTGCCCGATACTGGACGTCACGGAAACCGGCGACCCGGAGCCCAGGATGATAGCGCCGGGGGCTGATGTGCGAACGGACCTGCCAAAGTACAGAATATGGAAAAACGGCAAACTCATCGAGGAGCCAACCGATATAAAATCCTTATGGCGGGACGATCTGGTCGCTTTCATGATAGGATGTTCGTTCTCGTTCGAGAGCGCGCTGCTGCAGGCAGGCATCGGTATCCGCCATATAGAGGAGAACGCGAACGTGCCCATGTACCTGACGAATATTCCATGCAAACCGGCAGGCCGGTTCTCCGGAAACATGGTGACGAGCATGAGGCCCATCCGGCACGCACAGGTAATAAAAGCGGCTACCTGCACGGCTCTCTTTCCGTCCGTTCACGGCGCCCCCGTGCACATAGGCGATCCATCGGCCATAGGAATCAAAGATATAAATAAACCCGACTTCGGCGACGCGGTGACCGTAAAAGAGGACGAGGTTCCTGTCTTTTGGGCTTGCGGGGTCACGCCGCAGGCTGCCGTCATAAAATCCAGGCCTCCTTTCGCGATCACGCACGCGCCCGGGCACATGTTCATAACGGATAAACGCGACTCGGATTACGCCGTGTTTTAATTCCAAACCGAAACAATACGGAACGCCCGGCAGCCGCGAAAGGCTGCCGGGCGTTCCGTATACTCTGATTGTCTTATTTCTTTTCGTTTTCCAGTATGCTCTTATAATTGTTCCACATATTGCCGGAGTTGCTGTACGACGGGTCTATAGTCTCGTCCCCCGGTACCCAGCAAGCCGGTATGACCCGCCCGCCGCTGTCGTCGTGTTCCTTCTGGGCCGTCACGAGACGCAGAAGCTCCTTGGGGTTCCTGCCTATCTGCGCGGCGTTGACGGATATTATCTGGGCCACGCCTTTCTTGTCAATCAGTACGACTCCCCGCAGGTCGACTCCGTCGTCTTCTTTGAATACCCCGTACGGAGCGCCTATCTGGCCCATGGTATCGGACAGCATCGGGTAAGGATAATTGCCGCCGACTGCTTTGGAAAGCTCTATTTCATTCCAGTTTTTATGCGAAAATTTGCTGTCCGTGCTGACGACGAACACCTGAACCCCCAGAGAATCGAATTTTTCCTTCAGCGAAGCAAGCGACACAAGCTCCGTAGGGCAGACATACGTAAAATCTCCGGGATAGAAAAAGAGCAGTACATATTTTCCAACGTAATCATCCAGCGCATAAGTATCGAACCGCTCGCTCACAGCGTCGAAACCAGCCACTTTAAATGACGGGGCTTTCTCCCCAACACGCGTCACTGCAGTTTCACTCATAAAAAACACCCTCCTAAAACAGATTTTTATTTCCTTGCTACGTTAAAGATTATATCATAAATTATAATCTTTTTAATTTGTATTTTACACCGAAAACAACATGTTCTGGTAAATCTCATTGGAGCCAGAGGACGAAAAAAGCGACGCAACCATGTTTTGAGGTCTGCTTGACAGTGAAAATTCCCTGTGTTATAAATTAACATTATTTACATATGTATTTAGTTGGAAAATAAAGAAAAAGGGAATGAGGGAATGAAAAAATTTGGACGTTTAATATCGCTCCTAATGCTGCCGCTTATAGCGGAGATAATTTACAGCGCCATAAAATCGTTCGTTTTGCATGACACCCCAATATGGAGTTTCGAGCTGACGATATTCCTCTACGGTTCATCTTTCATGCTCGGAGGCGCTTATTGCCACCGAGAGAAAAAACACGTCGCGGTCGAAATTTTTTCAGAGCATGTTTCGCCGAAGCGGCGCAAGTATCTGAATATCTTCTCCGAAACCGTGGTGCTGTTCGTCGCGGCTGTGATGACGTGGGTAAGCATCCCATCCGCCTACAGGTCGACCATGATACTGGAGCGCTCCACTCACCAGACGCCATTCAATCCCCAGGTGTGGTGGTACAAATGGATCATTCCGATAGCGTGCGCACTGGTGGCCGTCCAGGCTGCCTCCGACGCGTACGGCCTCATTGTTGGAAGAGGAACCGCGAAGGAGAGGGAGGAATCTAAAAATGTCTCGTGAGACATATCCGCTTATAATGTTCGCGGCACTGTTCGTACTGCTCACACTTGGCGCGCCGATAGCGTTTTCTCTCGCCGCGGTCGCCATAGTGTTCGCTTTCGCCCTGTGGGGGGGCGGAGGGCTCAACCTCCTCGTCTCGGCGGCATGGGGCTCCATGAATAACTTTATCATCGTAGCCATACCTCTGTTCATCTACATGGCGTATATCCTGCAAAAAACGAACGTGGTGGAGGACCTCTATGAAGCTATATACAAATGGTCGGGAGGCATGAGAGGCGGCCTGGCGGTCGCCACCATAGCCGTCGGGGCCATCCTCGGCGCCGTGTCCGGCGTAGTCGCCGCCGGAGTCATTGGACTCGGTCTCATCGGCCTTCCTCAGATGAAAAAACACAACTACGACAAGACGCTGTCCCTCGGAAGCGTACTTGCCGGAGGGACGCTCGGGCAGCTGATCCCGCCGAGCACGAACATGGTTCTGTATGGATGCGTTACGGGAGTGTCGATAGGAAGCCTCTTCGCCGGAGGAATGAGCGCTGGAATTTTCCTGGCGGTCCTCTACATCGTCTACATAATCGTAAGAGGGTTCCTCAATCCGGATATGTGCCCGGCTCTGCCGCCTGAAGAAAGAGCTTCGCTGCGGGAGAAGATAACGTCTTTGCGCGGCGTTGTTCTCCCTTTTTTACTCATAGTGGTCGTCCTTGGCTCCATATTGTCCGGAATGGCCACTCCGACGGAAGCCGCCGCGTTCGGGGCCGGCGGGGCCATGCTCTTGGGTTTGGTGAAAAAGCGGCTCACTGTGGAAATAATATATTCGTCCTGTTACGAAACCATACTCGTATCATCAATGGTCGGTTGGACCATGATAGGCGCCAGCTCATTCAGCGCGGTATTCTCCGGACTGGGAGGCAATACGCTCATCTCGAACATAGCGGCGAACATGCCGGGAGGGGCGAATGCCGTGTTCCTGGTGTCCGCGATTTTCATATTCATACTGGGCATGTTCCTTGAACCAAACGCGATCATATTTCTCGCGGTTCCAATACTCGCTCCGATACTGACGAAGCTTGGCTTCGAGGCGCTCTGGGTTGGCCTCGTGTTCAATGTTCTGCTTCAATGCGCCTACTTGTCCCCTCCGTTTGGCTTCAGCCTCTTTTACCTGAGAGGCTGCACGCCGAATGATACGACGATAGTCGATATATACCGTTCAAGCGTGCCGTTCCTCGCGATTCAGATCATATGCGTGGCCGCCATCTTCATCTTCCCTCAAATAGTTCTTTGGCTGCCGAGATTTTTGCTTGGCACTTGAGAAAATATCATTTCAAATTTAGGAGGAATGTTTCAATGAAAAAACGCTGTTTGTCTTTTGTGCTGTTGTTCATCCTGTTATTGACGGCGACGGCGGCGAACGCCGGAGAACGCTGGAGACTGGTCTCTCACGCTATGCCGGGGACGTCCCAGTTCCATCTCTCCGAGATATTTTGTAACACTGTCGAGGAGCTTTCCGGCGGAGAACTTATAATTGAGCCGTTCGCGGCCGGCGTTTTGTTTCCGGTGTTCGATTCATTCGACAACGTGGCTAACGGAGTTATCGAAATAAGCATGGTATACGGAGCTTACTGGAACGGCAAAGATTCGTTGTTTAATCTGACGACGCGCCCGGGCTGCCCTATAGGTACGTACGCGGAGGCCGCCTACCTTGACGAGGCTCTCGCTCCGATAACCGAGAAACTCTACGCGAAATACGGCATCAAATACCTCGGACACGTGCAGGAAAGCCCGATCAACGAACAGCTCATGTCGGTCGTGCCGATAAACTCCATCGACGACATAAAGGGCAAAAAAATACGAACGGCCGGAATAGGCGCTCAATTCTACCGAGCCCTTGGAGCTACGACCGTTTCCCTCTCAGCGCCTGAGATATACACGGCCTTCCAAACGAAAAACGTCGACGCGGCCGAGTGGACTTACTGGGACGACAACCTCCGCATGGGATTCAACGAGGTCGCCCTGTACGTTTTAGATCCCGCCCTGCACAACGGAACAAACGAGAATCTGCCCCTGACGGTCAATCCCGCGAAATGGGAGGCGCTGCCACAGCGCCTCAAGGACATAGTGCTGGCCGCCCGCGACCGGACGAGATACTACTCCGCGCTCATTTACGTCGAAGAGATAAAAGCTCGCGAAGCATGGAAGGCGAACAAGAATATTACGTTCGTGCAATGGAGCCCGGAAGACGTGAAAAAAGCGCGTGAAATAGGGTTGAAACTCGTGATTGAGGAGGGTGAAAAGTCGCAGGACGGCAAGGAGTACGTGCGCATATACCGCGATGTCCTTTGGGAACTTGGGTACAAGGAAGAAGCGCAATTGTTGGGCTACGAAGCGAAATAGCATGACTTTCCCCGTGTTCTGGACGAGACGCCGGCGCGGCGCGCGGCTCTTCGTCCAGAACCGGAACACTAAGGAAATCTTTGTATGTCCATTTGGCGGTAACTTCCATTGACATCCGGTTTTGTTGATATA
>JAISYN010000208.1 GCA_031269915.1 Synergistaceae bacterium | reverse complement strand
GTGCTTTTTTGGACAAGACAGCCACCTCCTGTTTTATGTGTCCGAAATCATTTCGGTTCCGCCGCACACCCGCGATTCCTCATGGATATCGCGTATAACGCCTGAAACACGCACTCTATGAAAAGCGATATCGCCATCGTCGTCACTGCGCCTGCGAGCAGAATATCCATACGGTACTGCGACAGGCCCGAAAGTATCAGCTCTCCCAAACCGCCGGCTCCGATGTACGCGGCGAGTATAGCTCCGGCGGAAGCGGATAGTCCCGCCAGCCGGAGGCCGGTGATGATAAAGGGCATCGCGAGCGGCACGCGAATCTTCCAGAATATCCTGCGCTCGCTCATGGCGCAGGCCTCAGCCGCTTCGATTATATTTTTGTCAGCGGAGCCGAGAGCGGAAGCGGTGTTGATGATAACCGGGGGCAGCCCGATTATGACGAGAGCCGTAAGCGCCGGCGTCACTCCGACGCCGAGAACCGGCATGAGGATAAGCATTACCGCGAGCGATGGAACGACTCGCAACGCCCCCGCGACGCTCGTCACGACTCCGCTTGCGATCTGATTCCTGAAGCAGAGCGCGCCCAGCATTACGCCCAGACAAAAGCAAATTGCGAGAGCGGCGAGCGTGAGAGATACGTGACGCGTTACAAGGGCTTCGTATTTAGTCCAGTTGTTCAAAATATATATGAACATAACTGAACTTTAACACATTTTTCAAAATTGAGGAACACTTTAAAATAACTTGAGGAATCGTCGGTTGCATGACTGAATGCTCTTTGGACGTCAAATCTTGACAGGAACGGCACGTTCCCATATCCTTTCGGTGAAATCCGCAAATTCTCTGGACAGTGAGACGGCGTTGACGTTCGCTAAATTCTTCAAAGCGCTGGGTTCAATCGCCGCATAACGCATGGGGGTGTTTTGATGGTTGAGGGCACGGATTCCGGCGGCGCCGGAGCAAGGCTGAAATACGGGCTGGTCGGCGGCGGTCCCGGGTCGTTCATCGCGTCGGTCCACAGGGCTGGAATCGATATGGCCAGATCGGCGGACATAGCGGCCGGGTGTTTTTCGCGGGACGCGGCCAAAAACATGATGACGGGCGCGAATCTTGGCATAGACCCCGGCAGGATCTATCCGTCGTACTCCGAAATGGCCGAGGCGGAGGCTGACCGCCCTGACGGGATCGACTTCGCCGTCGTGACCACGCCTAACGATACTCACTACGCCATTTGCGGGGCTTTTCTCGAAAATGGCATCGACGTCTCCTGTGACAAACCGCTCTGCCTCGCCACAGAGGAAGCGCTCGATCTCGACCGCGCCGCGCGGGAGAAAAACCTGCTTTTCATGGTCACTTACGCTTACACGGGATACCCTCTGGTCCGTCAGGCCCGCGAGATGGCCAGGGGCGGCGTGTTGGGGGACATCAGAATTGTCGTCGCGGAGTATGCTCAGGATTGGCTTGCGGAAAAACTGGAGAATTCAAAGGACGTGTGGCGCACCGATCCGGCGCGGGCCGGAATCTCGTGTTGCGTAGGCGACATAGGCACGCACATAGAGAATATGGTTCATTTCGTCACGGGTCTGGAGATGGATGAACTCTCGGCCGTTCTGTCGTCCTTCGTGGAGGGGCGGCGGCTCGACGACAACGCCATGATAAACGTAAGATACCGCGGCGGAGCGGTGGGGCACTACTGGCCTTCGCAGGTGGCGATGGGGCGCGAAAACGGTCTGTCGTTCAGGATTTACGGGAGCGAAGGCGCTCTCGAATGGAGCCAGGAGAACCCGAACGAGATGAGGTACGCGAAAAGAGGACAGCAGCCGATAACGCTCACGCGCGGCGGATACGGGCTGGGCCGCGCGGCGGCGCGATGGACGCGCATGCCCTCCGGTCACCCCGAGGGCCTGTTCGCGGCATGGGCCAATATCTACGAGGCCTTCTGCAACACGCTGAAAAACAGGTCTGACGGCAAACCGCAGGACGAGCTGGAGATATTCCCCACGGCGTTCGACGGAGCGCGCGGCGTGAAGTTCGTTCACGACTGCGTCGCGAGCGGCGAGTCCGGGGGCGCGTGGGTGGACGCTTCCGCCCCGGGGAGGTTTTAAAATATGTCAAGGCCAGTTACGATATTCACCGGCCAGTGGGCCGACCTTACGTTCGAGACCGTATGCGCGAAGATGTCGTCTTTCGGATACGACGGGCTGGAGATATGCGTCTGGGGCGACCACATGGACGTCCGCAAAGCCGCCACAGATCCCGCCTACGTGGCTGAGCGCAGGGAAATTCTGGCGAAATACGGGCTGAACTGCTGGGCGATAGGGGCTCATCTCCCCGGACAGTGCGTCGCGTCGCTCTACGATCCGCGTTACGACGGCTTCGTTCCGGAGGGGCATCGCGGTTCTCGGGAAAAGATGCGCGCCTGGGCCGCGGAGGAGATGAAATATACGGCGAGAGCGGCCAGCAACATGGGCGTTCGGGTTGTAACGGGCTTCGTCGGTTCCCCGATATGGAACTTCTGGTATTCGTTCCCGCAGACCTCCAAAGAACAGGTGGACGCGGCCTTCAAAGAGACGGCCGAGCTGTGGAGCCCCATTCTGGACGTGTTTGACGAGTGCGGGGTCAAATTTGCCCTCGAAGTTCATCCCACCGAGATAGCGTTCGATTATTACTCGTCGTTGAAAATTTTGGACGCGTTCGAACGCCGCCCGGCCTTCGGCTTCAATTTCGATCCGAGCCATCTGCTCTGGCAGGGCGTAAACCCTGCGCTCTTCCTGCGCGATTTCAGCGACAGAATATACCATGTCCACATGAAGGACGTCGCCGTGATCCGGGACGGGCGTTCCGGCATACTCGGCAGCCATATCGAATTCGGCGACGCGCGCAGAGGGTGGAACTTCCGCTCGCTCGGGCATGGACACGTGAATTTCGAGGAAATAATACGCGAATTGAACGCGATGGGTTACAGCGGACCGCTCTCAGTAGAATGGGAGGACAGCGGAATGGAACGCGAATTCGGGGCTAAAGAGGCTTGCGAGTTTGTCCGCCGCGTCGACTTCTCTCCGTCGGAGGTCGCTTTCGACGCCGCGCTGAGGACATAGCCGTCCTCGAATATTTTCGCCCGGCAGGAAACGGGTTTCCTGCCGGGCGAAAAGGTCAGGAGAGAGCCTTGAGGCGGGCCCTCGGTGACGAGGACTCGGCCTCCATCTTGAAAAATCCAAGTATTTCCAGTAGCCTGCCGGCCAGGTTCGAGAGTTCCTCCGCGCCGGAAGCCATCCTCTCCGCCGCTGCCGAGACATCCCCTATTCTGTTTCGTATGTTGTCTCCGGCCCTGGCCGCGCCGGCCACCTTCGCAGCTATATTCTGCACCGCTTCCGCTATCTCCTCGCTCGAAGCCGCCTGTTCCTGAGACACCGCCGCAAGATCCTGTGTCGCTCCGGATATGTTTCTCAGGTAATTTATCATACTGGCTATTATCTCCTCCGTTTCAATAGAGAGACCGCTGACGTCCTGAGACGCTCTGGCGTTGTCGAGAGAGATGCCGACCACGCCGTCGAGATCGCCGGTGATAGTTCCGGCCAATTCCTCGATGTTCTTCGCCGCCGCATTGCTGTCCTCTGCCAGTTTGCGGACTTCCTCGGCCACCACCGCGAAACCCCGCCCGGCGTCACCCGCGCGGGCCGCTTCTATTGCCGCGTTGAGCGCCAACAGGTTGGTCTGATCCGCGATGCCTCCGATCTGAACCACAAAACCTTGTATCCGGCGGGTTCGTTCTCCAAGTTCCTGGACGCTCCGGGCCGCGTCGGCGGCGTTTTTCGCGACTCCCTCTATGCCGCCCACCGCTCTGTGTACCGCATTCATGCCGTTTTCTCCGGCTTTCATGGCGTCGTCCACCTTGCGGGCTATGTCTGTGCCCCTCTCGGCCGTCGTCTGAGCCCCGGCCGCCACTTCCTCCACAGAGGCATTGACCTCTTCCCCAGTTGCGGCGAGCGAGTTCATGTTCGAACCCAGCTCTTCCACGCTGGCCCGGAACTCCTCCACGGAAGCGTTCGTTTCCTCCGCCAGGGCCGAGAATTCCCGGGCGGTATCGTTTATATTTTTACCGGCTTCCTTGACTGAGCCGATTATGTCCTTGAGATTGCCGGCCATCTCCTGGAGCCCTCTGCCCATGTCGGCCAGTTCGTCCTTTCCGACCGTGTCGAACTCGCTCATCAGGTCGCCTTCGGAGAACAGTTTCACGCTGCTTTGTATCTTTCGTATCGGGCCGGTGATGAGGCGGGAGACCATCAATCCGAGCAGAAGTCCTACGATGATCGCCGCTATGGACGAGGCCGCCAGTTTCATGCTCCCATCGCGGGCCATTTCATTCGATTCCGCGCTCATCTGATCGCAATGCTGGACCTGAAGACTGGCCAATTTTTCGAATATGTCGATATAAGCGTTCTCAGCAAGCGCTATATCCCCTCCGGTATTGAAACGTCTGTCCAGTTCATCGTTCCTTATCGCGCCTGTGTCCCTGCCGAGGCTGATCGCCTCGTCCTGGAGCCGATTGCTGGTTTCCATCGCCCCTTTAAGCTCGTTCACAAGACCGATCTCCTCGTCGGTGAGGTCCATCTGCTCGTAATCGGCTATCAAATCCGCGATATCCTGCCGGTTTTCCAGCACCCGCTGCCCGTATTTATTTATTTCGTCAGCGTCTCTGGAGTTGATGAGGCTCATTATCATACGCCTGTTCTGGATGGCCAGCGCTTTGGCCTCGGACATCCTGATGGCGGGCGTGGCGTAGTCGACGTAAAGACGCGCCATACTGCCGGCAATATCCTGACTGGTTTTATATCCTATAACAGCGATACTCAACATCAAAACCAGCATGACCGAGATAAAAACCAGTATTTTTACTATAGTACGAAAATTTTTAAACCATTGCAAGGCAAATACCCCCATATATAAAGTGGCGATAATTTATTCTATCATTTTGAAAGAAAAGATCAAGGTAGATGTACCTGTGAGAAATGCCGGCATTAAGCGGGAAAATTACTTAAAAATTTCTCTGCGGTCAAATTCAAGTCTTTGGTTACGCCTGGAAACGGCCAGCTATACTCTTTTCTTGGATACATTTCTGTTATGGCATATCGCTCCCCTTTATCGCCATTTTATAATATGACTATCAAATTGCCTCAGTTAGGCAAGGAAGTGGTAATATTAGCACCGATGTGAGAGAAGATGCAGCAGGAAGAGATTAGCTTCAAAGATTTCAGTGAAATATTCAAAACAGAAGAGGATTGCCGGAAACATTGTGCGGCCATGAGGAGCGCGGCTTCATTGGCGCGGGAGTGGTTCATTGCGATATTTCTTGTTGTCCATGACAAACGAGGGATATCAGCCAATTGATAGTCATATTATTTTTTCAAAAAAGTGTTGTCGCCCAACATGCGCGAGTTTGGAGTTGAGGATAATGAAACGAATATTGGTAATAATTGCCGGCGGAAGGCCGAATGGCAATACAAGCCAGCTAGTTGATTCATTTGCAAAGGGCGCGGAAGAATCGGGAAATCAAATTGAAAGAATATCCTTGTTAAAAACAGAGGTAAAAGGCTGTTTGGGGTGTAATGCTTGTCGTTATGGCAAGCCATGTGTTCAAAAAGATGGCTTCAATGAGCTTATACCCAAAATAAAGTCCGCCGGAGCAATCATTTTTGCTTCCCCGCTCTATTTCTGGACAATTTCTTCCAGATTGAAAGCGTTTATTGAACGATTTTATTGTATCGCTGAAGAAGACCCCGCGCCTCCTCGGGGAAGATACGAAAAATATCCAATAAAAGAATGCGCATTGTTAATGACTTCCGCAGATGATTTCTTTTGGACTTTCGAACAGGCTGTTTCATATTATAAGTTTTCTTTGATAAATTATATCGGATTTAGAGATAAAGGAATATTGCTTGCCGGAGGTTGCGGGGATCCAGATGGAAAACCGCAAATTGATAAAACAAATCATTTGGAAGAAGCATACGAATTTGGTAAAACATTTTGCGAAAATTAATACCAAAACGGGAACCGCAGCGGCAAAGATTCATTATGGCGCTCATATACCGGTTAGTGTGCGAGCCTGACGGAAATCTGAAATAGTGGCCGGCAAGTACGCCGTTATATAAAAAATTCACGTGTTAGAAGAAACAAATTATTGAATATGCGCCGCAATGCTTTCATGAAATTGCGGCAATGGCGGAATGTGTATTTAGTTTCACGTTTTTTGTTGACAATTGAGAACGTAAAAATTATAGTGAGTCTGTCGAAAAGTCAGTAAAATACATATATCATAATCAGGGGAGGAGTGTCAATGGAACTCATCAAGGAACACCCGGTACTCGATATCGGTTACTTCAAGCGTCATGAGAAGGTGGAGTTTACCTTTGACGGGCAGCGCATGGAGGGATACGAGGGACAGCCGATCGCTATGGCCCTGCACTCGAACGGCGTCAGGGTTTACAGGGAGACGCCGGAGATGAAACGCACCCGCGGTTTTTTCTGCGCGATAGGCAAATGCAGCAGTTGTTTTATGGTAGTGGACGGCGCTCCGAACGTCAGGACGTGCGTTACGCCTCTGGAGGGCGGCATGAAAGTCGAGACGCAGCGAGGCAAGGGGCGGGTCGCCATAATCCCCCCTTCGGGGGAATAGGTGGCCGAGATGAAAAAAGAAATCACGACGGATATTCTGGTCATTGGCGGAGGGGCGGCCGGTCTTTCGGCCGCGGCGGAAGCTTCGGAATCGGGAGCGAAGGTCATTGTGATCGAGAGCGATCTGCATCTCGGCGGTCAGCTTGTGAAGCAGACGCATAAGTTTTTCGGCAGCAAGGACGAATACGCGGGCACGAGAGGATACAAGATAGCCGGCATCCTGATGTCGGAGATAGAACAGAACTCCGGGAACGTCGAAATGATGACGAACACCGTCGTCACCGGCTATTACATAGAAGACGGAATTTTCACGGCAATGCGCGGCGAGGAGTCGTACTTCAAAATCAAACCGCAAAAGGCCATAGTGGCGACCGGCGCCCAGGAGCGCCTCATTCCCTTTCCAAACAACGATATTCCCGGCGTATACGGCGCCGGAGCGGTACAGACCCTCATGAACGTGTACGGGGTAACGCCGGGGAAACGCGTCCTCATGATAGGCGCGGGTAACATAGGCCTGATAGTCAGCTATCAGCTTCTCCAGGCCGGGGTCGGCGTGGCCGCCGTCGTCGAGGCTATGCCCAAAATCGGAGGCTATTGGGTGCACGCCGCGAAGATACGCAGGCTCGGCGTTCCCATACTTCTCCGCCACTCCATCAAAGAGGCCCTCGGCGGCAGGGTCGTGGACGGCGCGGTGATTATGGAACTCGACGACAAATTCAATCCCACGGGCAGGGAGAGCAAGATCGACTGCGACGTCATATGCCTCGCGGTCGGCCTGACCCCGACCACCGAACTGCTCTCCCAGGCTGGCTGCGATATGACATTCGTCCCGCAGCTCTGCGGCTTTGTGCCGCTCCGCGACCGCACCATGCGCACGTCTAACCCCGATTTCTGGTCCGCGGGGGACGCCACTGGGATCGAAGAGGCGAGCGCCGCTATGGTCGAAGGCCGCATAGCCGGACTTTCGGCCGCGCAAAGCCTTGGATTTCCGGTCAAGACGGAGAGGTTCGGCGAGTACTGGGCGCGGCTCGATCATCTGAGAGCCGGCGAAGTCGGAGAGAAAATACGCGCCGGGATCGGGCGCGTGCTGCGCGATCGTTGGGAGGATTGAATCATGTCTGATAACGAAATGCTGTTCAACAGCGGAGTGCTGACGGACGAACGCAAAGGAGCGATCCGTCCCCCGCAGGAACTGTGGAAGAACAAAAAGGGCGGGCTTGTCGTGGTCGAATGCCCGCAGCGCATACCTTGCAACCCGTGCAACACGAGCTGCCCGGTTGGCGCGATAAAACCGTTTGCCGATATAAACGACACGCCGGAGATAGATTACGAGAAGTGCACTGGGTGCGCCATTTGCGTCTCCGTCTGTCCGGGGCTCGCGTGTTTTGTGATAGACCTCGCGTTCGCTCCCGACAAAGCGCTTTTCAAGCTGCCTTACGAAATGCTGCCGCTGCCGGCGAAGGGCGACCAGGTCGATTGCCTGAGCCGGACGGGAGAGGTGCTGGCGAAGGGCTCCGTCGAGGCCGTCACCGAACCCAAACGCGACAGAACTTACGTCGTCCACGTGTCCGCCGCGAAAGATCTGGCGGACAGCATAAGGGCCATAAGGGTGGTGAAGTGACATGCCGGACAAAGAGAACGACATCGTCGTCTGCCGCTGCGAGGAGATAACCATCGGCGAAATACGCGGGTGGATTGACCGGGGTTACGATACGGTAGGCGAACTAAAACGCGTACTGCGCACCGGGATGGGACCCTGTCAGGGGAGAGGATGCCAGGATATAATAATGCGCGAGATATCCCGCAGGAGCGGCATTCCCCTCGACAAGGTGGAGGCGGGCAGCGTGCGGCCTCCTGTCAAACCGATAAAAGTCGGACTGCTCGAGGATGGAGGCGAACAATCATGACTTGGAAAAACAGGGCCGACGTGGTCATCGTAGGCGGCGGTATCCTTGGGGTCGCGACCGCGTACTATCTGGCGAAATTCGGCCGCAAGGACGTCGTGGTGCTCGAAAAGGGAGCGGTATGCAGCGGATCGACCGGGAGATGCGGGGCTGGAATCCGCGCCCAGTGGGGCACCGAGATGAACTGCCGTCTGGCTGTCGCCGCACTGGACATCTTCGAACAGCTCGACGACGAGCTGGGACTGCCGACGGGCCTCAACCAGGGCGGTTATCTGCTGGTCGCGTACTCCGAGCATGAATTTGGAAATCTCAAAAAAGGCATGGAGCTGCAAAACAGCCTCGGGATAAAGAGCAAAACGGTCTCCCTCGCGGAGGCGAGAGAAATATGCCCCGCTCTGGACGCCTCCGACGCCGTCGGTTTCACATATCACCACAGGGACGGGCACGCCGATCCATTTCTCACCACCTTCGCCTTTCTGGAGGCCGCGAAAAAAATGGGGGTTACCTATCTCAGGAAGACCGAGGTAACCGGCGTCTCCGTCAAGGAGAACAGGGTTACGGGAGTCGACTCCACCGGCGGGCATATCGACGCCGACATCGTCATAAACTGTGCCGGGGCCTACGCTCAGGAAATCGCTAAAATGGCCGGCGTCGAATTGCCGAATTGGGGCGAGCGCCATGAGATAATGATAACGGAACCCGTCGATCCCGGCGTCTGCCCGCCGATGCTGATGAGCTTCTCCGGCAACTACTACATACAGCAGAGACCGCACGGCTCGATAATATGCGGAGTCAGCCCCGAGGGACACCCGCAGGACTTCAAGCTGCGCGCGACGTGGCAGTTCATCACCCACATGAGCACCGTCCTGGCCAAATTGCTTCCGGTGACAAGGGGCATACGCGTGGTTCGTCACTGGTCCGGGCTGTACGATATGACGCCCGACGGTTCGCCGATAATCGGCGAGACCGACGTGAAAAATTTCTATCACTCGACCGGGTATTCCGGGCACGGATTCATGCTCGGCCCTATAGCGGGAAAGGTTCTTGCCCAGCATCTGACCGGCTCCAAACCCGACATCGACTTCTCAAAGCTCGACTACAGGCGTTTCGCCCGAGGAGAACTCATCATCGAGCCGAACATCACGTAACGTACTGATGGAACGCGGAACGGGCCGATGTGCCCGTTCCGCGTCGCGTTCAGAATTGCGTGAAAATATGCAAATTTTTAAATCGGTTTTTTTGGCTTGATTTGTGTATATTTTTCCGATATATTCGCTATATACTCGATTATTTTCGGATCATCGGCGCGAAGAGAGCTATGGGGAGGAAGGTGGTTTTTTTGGCAAAGCGTTTCAGCGTCACGGTCAACAAGTCCTGGTGCAAAGGTTGCAGTCTGTGCGTGGGAATATGCCCGAAAAAAGTATTGGAACTCGACGATCATGTCAAAAGTGAGCCGGCACGCCCGAACGATTGTATCGGCTGTCATCAGTGCGATAATGTCTGTCCGGATTTCGCGATCACGGTGAAGGAGAGTGAATGACATGTCCAGAGCTGAATTCTGGCAGGGCAACAAGGCCATAGCGATGGGCGGCGTGGATGCGGGGTGCCGTTTCTTCGGAGGGTATCCGATAACGCCGTCGACCGAAATAGCGGAGGTAATGGCGGAAGAGCTTCCGAAACTCGGCGGGAAATTCATACAGATGGAGGACGAGATCGGAGGGATCGCCGCCACAATAGGCGCTTCGATAACCGGCAAAAAGGCCATGACTGGCACATCGGGGCCCGGATTCTCGCTCAAGCAGGAGCTGCTGGGCTACGCCTACATCGCGGAGATTCCCATGGTATGCGTCGATGTCCAGCGCGGCGGCCCGTCGACCGGACTGCCCACCAAGGTCTCGCAGGGGGACGTCATGCAGGCGCGCTGGGGTACTCACGGAGATCACGCCACGATAGCGTACTCGCCGTCATCCGTGCAGGAGTGTTATGATCTGACGGTAAAGGCGTTCAACATGGCGGAGCGTTTCCGTCAGCCCGTGCTGATAATGGCCGACGAGGTGGTGGGACACATGAGGGAGAGAATAGTCATTCCCGACAGGTCCGCGCTGAAACTCACGGACAGGAAAAAGCCCTCCGTTCCGTTCGGCGAGTTCGTTCCGTATCTCGCCGACGAAGACGACGACATTCCCCCGATGGCCTCGTTCGGAGACGGATATCACTGGCACATCACCGGGCTTACGTCGAACGACTGGGGTTTCCCGACGAACAACGCGCCGGACATCGATAAAAAGAACCAGAGAATTTTGAGAAAAGTCGATAAATTTCGCGCGGACGTGGTCGAATATGCCGCGGAGAGCTGCGAGGACGCCGAAATTGTGGTCGTGTCATTCGGCTGCGTGTCGCGCTCCGCTCTGCGCGCCGTGAGGGAGCTGCGTTCCGGCGGGGTAAAGGTCGGCCACTTCCGTCCGATAACCATCTGGCCTTTCCCCGATGCCGAACTGGAGGAAGTGGTTTCCGTCTCGCACGCGAAGCACGTCATAGTTCCCGAGCTGAACATGGGGCAGCTGTTCCTCGAAATCGACCGGGCCATCCACGGAAAGTGCGAGACGCACAGCAGGACGCTGCTCAACGGCGAGCTGTTCAAACCCGCGCAGATAATATCCTACATAAAGGAGGTGGCGTGATATGCCCCGCGAAGACGTAATGAAATGGCTGCGCTCGCAGTTTATGCCCCACATCTGGTGTCCCGG
>JAISYN010000134.1 GCA_031269915.1 Synergistaceae bacterium | reverse complement strand
ATTCGATCAAGGAAGCGATAGAAGAATCCTCCGATCCCGACCGATACGCACAGACGCTGGAGGAGATAGAAAAACGGTACGCCGCCCTGGACGTAGCGAAGTTCGATTATCCAGGAACCTTGGACGGCTGAAGCCGCGACTCTTTATACTTGATTGCCGTATCGTGTATAATTCACAAGTTGATGAATTTGAATCAAGCCCCCGGCATTAGCCGGAGGGCTTGATTTTGCGAACCGCTCAAAGCGGTCTAAAACTTTTGATACCCCCACACTTCCAGGATATAAAAATCGCGCTCTTGCCTTATTTCCTTCGGCGGAATTTAGCGGTTTCTTTTATGATTTTATCACTGACCTCCATCACAAGCATACCATTATCAGCTATAGAAAAAGTAAATTCTCGGTTGACTGTAAATGGCCCGCCATTGAATGTGGTTTGTTGTGTCGTTTTAAAACGGAACTTCTTCGGAGAATGAAATTCCACCTTTTCATTGAGATTGATGTGCTCTGTTGAGTTTCCCCCATAAGGATTTCTGTATCCAACATATCCGGTTATTTTCACACGGGAAGCGTCAAAATTATCCCCTTTAATCTCCAAATTACCATTTGAAAGAGATAACTTTTCGCGATTGCCGCTACTAAATTCGGCTGTACCCGAAATAGCTACCCACTCTCCCACAAATGGATCCATTGCTGACGGTTGTTGCGGTTTTTCTTCAGGAGGATTTTCATTCTTATTTTCAGTGTCAACCGTCCCGGTCGGCGGGGGTGTCAACGCGGACGGCGGAGGATTCTCTTTCTTGTTTACGGTGTCAACCGCTTTTGCCGAGACGGGCTGAGTGGCCGTAGATTCTTTTTTGAGTGTGACCTTTGCCTCCGCAAACTCACTATCGAAAGTAAATTTCAAAGTGTCGTCAATAAGTTCTACGGATACGTCAATTATAATATTATAGTACTGTTTCTCATTATGTTTCCAATCTTGCTTCTCCTGCCAAGTCTCTTTTTTCTGAAACTTACCGTCAATCACTGTGAATTTCACTTCTGCATGTTGTGGATAAAAATTAATCCCTTCACCATGCTCTTTGAAATGAAACGATCCCGATATTTTGACGTAAGATTCGCTCTCGTTTTTGGTGGCGGATATCCTCGGGAGTATATCAATCTTTCCATTCACAATCGGAATCCACGAATAAGAATTGCCGCCTTTGTTTCTTCCTACACCATTCACTGCTACCCAAGTGCCCACGAACGGGTTTGTAATTTGTTTAATGTTTTCTCCCGCAGGTTTTGTGTCGGCTGGTTTTTCGTCAACCGGCGGCGTCGGCTGAGTTTCTTTCTCCGGCGTTTTGGGCTCGGGAAGCGCGGCGGGGGGTTGCGGCTTGAGCCGGAAGAGCTTATCCATGTCGACGTTCTTGAGCGAAGGGTTTCCCTCCGCCCAATACCTGGCGTTTTTTCCGTTGTTGTCCAATGCGTTAATGTCCGCTCCGGCGTCAATCAGCGCCGTGATTATTTCCGGATTGCTGGTTATCCTGGCCGCATTCATCAGGGCTGTCCAGCCGTCTTCAGCTCCTGCGTTTGCGTCTGCCCCGGCCCTGAGCAATGTTTCCACCACTCCAAGGCTACTGTTATAACCGGCCGCATTCATCAGAGCTGTCCAGCCGTATTCAGTTCGTGCGTTCGCGTCTGCCCCGGCCCTGAGCAGGGCATCCACCACTCCAAGGTTACTGTCATAAACGGCCGCACTCATTAGAACTGTCCAGCCGTTTTCAGCTCGTGCGTTTGCGTCTGCCCCGGCCCTGAGCAATGTTTCCACCACTCCAAGGCTACTGTTATTACCGGCCGCGTACATCAGAGCCGTCCAGCCGTCTTCATTTCGCGCGTTCACATCCACTCCGGACGCTATGGCGGCCTCGATTTGTGAGACGGTACCAGTTTTGAACAGCTCCATAAACTCCGCCGCCCCGATGCTCTGACGTTCGGGCTGGAGCACCGGGTCTGGCGCGGGAGTTATTGGCGTAGGTGCGGGGGGCTGCGGCTTGGCGTCCGCGGGTTTCTTTTGCGTGGCTTGTTTTGCGAGCAGCGCTTCCTCGCCCCGCATGTTCGCCAGCGCGTTGTCGCGATACTGTTTGATTTGGTCGGTTTTTTTCAAATTATAGGCTGCGTCGAATTTTTCGTACGCTTCTTTCCAACGTTTTTGTTTCCAAAACTCCAGACCTTCCTTCAGCAAAGTGTCAGCGTTTGGTTTGCCGGCGGGTTTCTTCGCCGCTTGTTCCGGCTTTGGCGTTTCATCTGTTTTCGTTTCCACTGGCTTTGCGTCGGCCGGTTTTTCGTCAACCGGCGGCGTCGGCTGAGTCTCTTTCTTCGGCGTTTTGGGCTCGGGAAGCGCGGCGGGTGGTTGCGGCTTGGCGTCCGCTGGTTTCTTTTGCATGGCTTGTTTTGCCAGCAATGCTTCCTCGCCCTTTATGTTTGCCAGCGCGTTATCGCGATACTGTTTTATTTTATCGGTTTTTTTCAAATTATAGGCTGCGTCGAATTTTTCGTACGCTTCTTTCCAACGTTTTTGTTTCCAGAACTCCAGACCTTCCTTCAGCAAAGTATCGGCGTTTGGTTTTTTTGTGGGTTTCTTCGCCGCTTGTTCCGGTTTTGGCGTTTCATCCGCTTTCGCCTCCGCAGGCTTTTCAGGAACGGCGATGTCGGGGTTTTCGGCGGGAACCGGCGTCGGTTTCGTCGGAGCAGGCGCGGGTAGTTTGGGTTTGGGAAGCTTCGCACTCAAATCGTCCGCCGCGCCGGCGGGAACTTTCGGACGTTTTCCCGCTTTGGGCAGTTTGGAAATATATTCCTTCGCTTTGTTCTGGGAAATAGGTTCTATCTTGTCGCCGCGCGCCACGTTTTTTATGCTCCCGCCTTCGGGAACTACCTTCGCTATGCTGTATCCCGCCATGCCGTATCCCACCCGCACATCCGACACTTTCAGTATAGCTACGGGCTTACGCTGTCTGTCCAAAAGATTCTCTTCGAGATCCGTTATCTCTTCGCCTTCCAGGTAAACGAGGTAAAGCGTGCCCTCGCCGGGAGCGGCCACGTCTATGTAAATTTCGTCGTCTAAAACGTTCACAACATGGTCGAAATCTTCGGCGATCGCATAGCGAATATCCGCGCTGAGTTGCATCACGGCGTCGGCAATAGCTCTTGCCGGGAGACCGCCGAATGCGGATTCCATTATTGAAAACCCATGCCAGCTTATGCCGAACGAATCGTTTTTCGAGGAACCTTCGCGCATTAGAGAAAATACGACCTCGCCGGTGGAGACATCGACAATTCTCGCGCTGACCACCGCCCTCATCTCATCAGCGCCGGCGGCGAATATCCGTAAGTAGATGCCGGACGTTTTTTGGCCCGTCTGAACGACCGAGCCCAGGATCATGTACTGGATGCCGGCTATTTTACCGAGCTGCACCGCGGTCTTTTCATCGACGAGGCCGGAGTTCCCGAGTTTTTGCTCCGCCATGATACTGTTGAGTTGTTCGCGTTCGTAAACCGCGATGCGCTTCGACTGCGAGAGGCCGAACGTCAGAAGATTCAATATAGCGGCGGCCTGCCTGTCGCTGGCTCCCTCGGTTCTGCTGTCGAAACCGACGACGCCGACCCTAATTCTTTCGTCGGCGGCATACGAACACGCCGCATCGAGTGAACATACTGCCGCCAGAGACAATGCAAGAAGCAGAATCAAGATTTTCCTCAAGGGAGTATCATTCATATCCACGGCATCGTTTCGCATCTGTTCACCCTTTCAGACTTATGAATCGCACCGTCAAACCTAACCAAAATCCGACGCGAATAACGCGTTCGAGCAGTAAATAATGGTCCCAGTCGCGATCATGACGGCACATAAAAAAAGTACCGCGGCGCATAACGTTTTCGCGCGATTTTCCGCGGCGAAAAAACGCGCGAATAAATCCGGCAAAAAACGCGCGAACATCAAGGCGAAAAACGGCAGATACGCCAGCGTTTCCAAAATCGGGGCGAGAACTCTCCAGCCGTTCAGCCAGGCGAAGAATTCGCCCGATATGCCGATAAAATCCGCGTTCGCTATGTGACGCAAAATGTCTATGCCGTCACGCGAAATCAAAATATCCGCAAGGCCAAGCCGCGCCAAAATGAACGAAGCCAGCGGGAAAAACTGTACGGCCGCCAGACTCGCGGCGGCGTATTTCGCCGAGGCCGTATTCTTACCAAACACGAGAACCGCCGAGGCCGCCGCGATAAACAGCGCCAGCAAAGGCATAGCGGCCGACCCGGCCACGAAATCGAAAGAAGCCCCGGCGTAAACACCGCGCAAGTCGTTCGAAATCCTCACAGCAACGAAAATCGAGATCAGCAGAAGCGCGGACAAAGCAACCGCGCCGAAGGCGAGCCGTTTGGGGCGCGCGGCCATAAACGCGGCCAATGTCCACGCGACAATAAACAAGTGGTAGTCGAAATATCTGAAAGTCCAAATAAAACTCGACGAAAGATATAAAAACAAAGCGGCCAGAAACAAGACGTTAAGCGGTTGATAGCGAAACCGCGACGCGCATTCCGCGAGGCAGAATACGAACGCGGGAAGGAAAATAAAAATATTCCTGTCGGCTCCATTCGGCAGGCACAAAGCTGCCAAAACCGCGAAAAACAAGCCTCCGCACAGCGCAAGCCGGTTCATTACCGTCGGCGCGACGACTGTCTCCGTTTCCTCCACGCCGCTTTCGGCGGTCTCGTCGCTCGTGCGCTCTTCGCTCGGGGGACGAGGTGAAAATATATTCTGGGTGGATTCGTGAGGGGCCGTTTCGATGTGATCAGCGGGTTCGAAGTTCCACATGCCGGGCGATTTTTCGTCCTCCCCGCCGATTTTCGCCCTTTGCGGTTCCGCCGGCGTCAGCGACTGCGGCGGGGAGTGCTCGATTTTGGCGTAATCCTCCAACGCCTCCCGCATTTCCGCCGCGCACGCGAATCTCTCCGCCCTGTCAAAAGCGCACGCTTTCAGCAGTATGCCGTTCAACTCATCGTCTATCCCATCGACAGGAGGCAGGGGCTCGCCGTTCATGCGGCGGTTCTGAGCTTCGCTCCTGTCGTTGTGCGAGAACGGATTGGGAAAAGCGGGCAAAAAAGGAACGCGGTTTTTATTCAGAAACCTGTACATAACTATGCCCAACGAATACAAATCGACGGAGGCCCCGTATTCGCCGCCTCTGTATACTTCGGGCGCCATGTAAGTTTTCGTGCCTGCTTCCTTTGTAAGGCCGAGCATTGTGTGCTCTATCCGCCGTGCTATTCCGAAATCGCCGAGTTTGTAATCCCCATACTGGGAGACGAATATATTCTCGGGTTTCACGTCACGGTGTATCACGTTCTTGAGCGCGCAAAGCTCCAGAGCCCGGCATATATGAATCCCGAGCTTGACGACTTCGTCCGGCGTCATTGTTCGTTTCTCGGCGATTTGAGACAGGTTGGACAGAAGCTCCATGCGAATGAGGATATCCCAGCCTATTTCGTTTTCGCGTTCTATCACTTTGTGGTCTTCGAGAGAAACGATGTTGCTGTTGCCGCGAAAAGCGGACATCATCTCCACTTCCCGGACGACATCCTCCACGGCCGCGTGAAAATAACTTCTCGCCGAAGCCGAATCCATGCCGTCGTCACGTACCTGACGCAGTTCGGCGTCGCTATGTGGGATGGAGATCATCTTCACCGCCGAGTAGTACGTTACGCCGAACTCCTCCTTTTGGACCCTGTAAACGCTGCCAAAAGACCCCTTTCCTATCCGTGAATCGACGTGCCACGAGCCCCAAAGCGGCTCGTACTGTTTGATATCGGTCATGTATTTCGCGCTCCCGTTCGCCCCGCGAGGCGAGAAAGATTAAGCGGCATCGGTGCAAAAAAGTTCCTTGTCCGTCACGAAAGGACAGTTATTGACTGTTTGCGGAATCATCTCCTTCCTACGCTTTGTCGAGATCGAAACCGGCAATACGGTATATTGTCGCTCCATTCTTCACTCCATCGGAAGGATCTTGTCCAGAATAAGCCGTTGCCAAAGCCGTAAAGGAATGAGGATTTACTCCGATTTTATCCACACCATAGTTTGCTTCCAAAAAATTAACTCCGGTCATATTACCGTTCTCGTCATAGTTGAAGCTGTCTATAATAGCCGTGTGAGGGTTATAACCGCCCGAAGACCAGTGCATTTGCACTACGTCTCCTCTTTGAGCTCCCTCAAAAAGCTTTTTGACGTCGTCCGCTGTAAAGGCTGTCCCATTATATTGAATGCGCGCGGTGTCACTTATCGGATTTAATCCGGTTAGCGTAATCCGATCACCATTGTCACCAGGTAAATCTCCGCCCCCTTTTTCCACAACTTTGTTTGCAAAAGCCTTGCAATTATTCCTATAATCCCAGTAATTATCACGGAAATATTTCCCGTCACGGATTACCGATTCTCCATTGTTTGCGTTGCCCTCAGTTCCTTGATTCGATTTTCCGACAATGTTACTTGAACCGGCGCTTCCCCCAGCGAGATTTTTCGCCTCACTCGCTGATGCGTGGTCGGCTTCCTCGTAACTTACGGCGGCGTGCTGCAGGAAATCCGCGTAGTAATTTTTCAGGTTGTCCTTCATCGCGCGGGTTTTTGTGAAAATATTCATCGAGTTTTGGAGCATCAGCGACGGCAATTTGCCGCTGAAACACCGCCCCATGTCACCGATGATTTTTCTGACGTTTTCCTGCCGCTGATACAACGTGTCCGCGTTGCCCGAAACAGCTCGGGCGAGCGACAGTATTTCCTCTACATTGGCTTTTATGGTCGATGCAGCCATAGAATATCAACCGCCTTTCAACAGTCTTATTTTTTGTCAGTCAAAGATGGAACCAGGTTCAGTAACCAGCCCGGAATCTCGGGCACCCACGGCAAATCGGGCTTTAAATCTCCCAGATTTATCGAACCTGACGTAACGGTTGATTTCGCCGGTTGCGTGGTTACCATCGGCAGGTTGGGCAAAGAGTATACCGGCGTTATCGGGGACTGTTTCGTGCCGCCTATCCCGGTTATCATACCGCCGATGCCGCTGATCGCCGAACCGACCGCGCCCTTTACCCATTTCACAGCTTCAAAAAACCAGTTCTTTTTCACCTGTTCGCTCACCGCGTTTTCGTTCGCCGACGCCTGATTTTCCAACGACGCGAACATCTCAGCGCCTTTGTTCATCGCGACGGCGCCATCGCCGAGGCCGGTTTTTACGCGTTCGAGTTTTTTCGAGATTTCTCCAAGTTCCTCGTTTATCCGGGTGCGTTCGCTGCAATTCCATCCCTCGTGCCTGTTCGCGCCTTTCAGGCTGCCAAGAGCTTCGTCCAGCGTGCCCTTCGCTCCGGTAAGCATTTTTGCGAGCGACGATATATATTCGCCGTCATAGTGGATATTGCCCTTTGAATTGGCCATAAGTCAATCCTCCTTCATTTCGCGGAGACTCACCATGTGACGCTTTTCAGCGAGGCGCCTACGGTGTTGTCGGTCGCGTCGCACTCTTCCGCGAACTTTTGCATCATCCTGAAGTAAGACCTCTGCGTCTCGTTGAATTGTTCCATCTCCGCGCGCGATTTACGGAAATTTTCGACGTAAAGCGGCTTCGCCGCGGATTCCCACGTCCCGTCCAAAGAAGCTATGTTATCGCCGGCTCCTTTTATGGCGACATCCTGTTCGTCGATTTCTTTCAGCGCGTTTTCCACGCAGCCCAATGTATCCGCGACATTTATTTTGAGTACCGCCATCATCGTGCCCCCTTTCAGTATCTCATGCTATCCCTGAGTTCTCTGTCGATTCGCTGATACTTCGCCACCGCGTCGTTTATCAATTTCTTGGCCGACTCGCATCTCGTCTTCATGTCGCTCAAATCTTTGCGGATTCTGCCAAGAAAATCGTCGAATCCCTCCCTTGCCGCACCCATGAAACGACTGTCGTCGATCTTGGCGGGATCGAGAGTCTGGTATACCGATGTGATTTTGGTTATCGCCTCGTCGATTTTTCTGACGTCCGCGGCCGCTTCTCCCTCGTCTATGACGATCCTGCCGTTGTAGTCCCTAAGCCCCGCCATTATCCGCCGCCTCCTTCGCCGTGTTTTCTTCGACCCTTCGTTCGATGAAGCCGTTGGCCTGCCGCATATCGGCGAACCAGCGAGCCTCGTATACGTCCTCGCCGGTTTTTTCCAACAGCATCACCGCGTCCTCCGTACAATAAAGAGTCCCCACGATGCCATTCTCCTCCACGACCACGCAATTGCCGGGTTTCGCGCAATACGCCGCGCAGACCACCAATTCGCGGTTTAAGACAATCTCCCCTTTGGAGTTTTCTCTCAGGAGATTTTTTTTATGAAGGCTCTGTTTGGCGTCATCGAGTTCCGCCTTCATGGCAGACTCGTCCGCCGGAAAGTCGTAACCGATATTTACGACTTGCTCGAGCCGCAGCAGCATGGCGCTGTAATACAATTCCCTGCTCGACAGGCGCAAAACATTCTCTTCCATCCTCATTCTCCTAAAACGCGCGACAATTCAGCGTAAACTACGCCCCTGCCCGAAGGCGGAGTCAATCCGCCCTCGGGCGCCGCAAACCTCAGCTCACCTGAGATTTGAGATCCTGGTCGGTCTGCTCCATACGATCCGCGACTTTGTTCAAGAACGCCGCGAAGCTCTCCATTTCCGTCGAGAACTGCTCAAACGTCGCCTTCTTCGAGTCGAAAGAATTGATGAAAGCGGTCTGAGCTTCGCCGGTAAACTCCGCTACAAGGTTATGCACCATGGAATCGATGCTCTTGTAAGAATCGTTGTGCTGCTGGTTGTACTTCTGCAACTCCTTTGCCCTGTCCCTCAAAGTCTGGGGCGTTACCTTGATCGTTGCCATACAAACCCTCTCCTTTTTTGCCGCCGTTTATTCTCGACCCATAAGGGCTGAGTTCGTGATGAATTCGTCGTGTCATTCCGGAGCCGCGACGAGACGGCTTCCGTCGAAGGCACCGGCGCGGGCCAGCGATTCGTCGTCCCCGATCGCGCGATTTCGGTAGTACAACCGAAAATCCTGCCACGACCGAAATTCGTCCTCGTCCAAAATTTTAAGTATCTCCAGCAGCTTGTCCTTCAGTTCCGAAAACGTCATGAAAGACGGTATCTCCAGGTCGGTCTCGAAAGAGCCGCGCGCGTTCGTGATATTTACGATAAAACTATCCGGCATCGGCCTGTTCCCCCGCCGTCAAAGCGAATTTCACCCGCCGCGCGCGGCCGGCGCGTATCACACAGCCTTCGTCCTCCGAAAAAACGATGTCTTCCCCTTCGTAAAACCGTTCGAACATGCGGTGATCCTTCAAGCGTCCCCCGAGGGCGACGCCATTGCCGTTATCGAGACATCTTTTGAGCAGTTCTTCGCCTGCGTCATAATAATGGAGCAGCTTGTCAATTTCTCCGCTTATGTAGACGTAAATCCCGTATTTCTCGCCGTATCCCGCTACGGCGCGGAGTTTTAGCGCGCTGGCATCCGAGATTTCATTGAAAAATTCGGCGAAATCGTCGACGCAAATCACAATGCGCGGAGAATCGGCGTCCGTATCGGCACGACGGTCATATTCGTCAGCTATTTCGTCCGCAAACGCGTCGAACGCCGCTCCGCCGCGCGCTGTTTTCGCGCGGCCGCAAAGAGACTCCAGCGCGGAGCCCTTTTCGTAAACGTAAACGTTCGTATCGGCGTCTTTCGATATCCCCCGGACTATCCAGGCAAGAACGTTGGTCTTGCCGCTTCCCGGCGTTCCCGAAACGACGCAGCCGTTCATCTCCCCGAACACGAAATCGAAGGGTTTGCCGGTCTCTCTGTCGATGCCGATTTGCGCGCGGTCTCCGTCACACTCCAGCGCATCCGCGCCGAAGCCGTCAATTGACGCTACAGGGCCTCGCCAGGCTTTTTTCATCGCATCGCAAAGCGCGCTCCGGTTTTTTATCCGTTCGCTGTCGCCCGTGCCCGCCACTCCGAGAGCTATTTGAAATTCGAGGGGTTCTTCGAGGGTGCCTTTAGTTAAACCACGCCCTTTGAAATGTCCGGGTTCCAGCCTGCCGCTGCCTCCCACCAGACCCCTGTACTCGGATTTGTCGGTAAGCTGAAGGGCGTATGCCGCTTTGATATGTTGATTGATTCGGTAAATCTGACCGCTCTGATTCACCGCGGCGATCGCCAAAAACAGCCCTAAACCGCTTCCCTCGCGCGCGATTTCGATCAGCGGTGTCGTCATGTCCTGAAACGTGTCCAAAAGCGCCGTAACGTTGTCGATCACCACTATGACGTAGGGAATGGATTCGCCGGTCACTTCCATGTAAGCCTTCAGCGTTCCGGGGCCCCCCTGTTCGGCGAAACGCCGCTTGCGGGAGGCCAGTTCCGAGACCATGTATTCCCCGGCGCGTTTTACGTTCTCCGCGTCGTTCGGGTCCGCCACGAGGAGCGTATGAGGCAAATTTTCGAACGTCTTGAGCCCCCAGCTTCCGAAGTCGAGAATGAGAAATTGAACCTGTTCGGGCGTGTAAGTCAAAGCGGCCGATATGATGACGGTTTGCAAAAATACGGTTTTGCCCGACGTCGGCGCTCCGTATATGATGTGATGTCCGTCTTGTATAAAATCCAGCTCGAGAGGATATTGAACCTGATTGTCCGGGTCGTCCGTGATTCCGGCGACGATCGCCAGGCCGTCGTTTCGCGCGTTCCAGACGCCGTCATGAAAAGCCTCTCTGCCGGTTATCAACGAAGAGAGGAATATTTCTTTCGGTAGGGCTTCCGTCCACACGCTCCGGGCTGAAACGCCCTTCGCCGCGGCGGTATTTTTTATATGCGAGGCGACCGCCCGGCCTTCGCTTTGGTCGAGACGGGAAGTCCGCTGCGATTTGTCGTACACTTCGGGCCGCGCGCGCGAACCGTTCAGTTTCACTATATTAATCGCGGAAGAGGGGCCTCTTTGCCGTAACTCGGGATGGTAAGGCGCTTTGCTGTAAAACGTCTGTATTTGTTCGTAGATCTCGTTGTTGCCGACTTTTACGTAAGCCCGCCCTTTCGTCGTTATCCTGAAAGCGTCCGTATTTCCGATTATTTCCCTGCTCTCGCTCGCCTCGACCGTCTTGAGGCATATTCTGAAACGGCTGTTCGCGGATATCTGCCCGGCGACTAGGCCGCCTCCCGGCGATTGCGTCGCGAGCGTCAAATACACGCCCAGGCTGCCTCCCACGCGGGCTATGGAGATAAATTCGTTCATTTGATCGGGGAATTGGGTTTTAAGCTCCGCGAATTCGTCGATAACGACGATGAGATACGGCATGGGTTCGAGGGCAGAATTTTTCCGCCGCGCTTCCTGATATTTATGTATATTCTCGAGTTTGGTCTCCCTGAACACTCTCTGACGGCGAACGAGTTCCCCATTCAGGGAGCGGAGGTTGCGCTCGATGCTCGACATGTCGTCGATGTTGCTGATGACGCCGGACACGTGAGGCAGGTCCGTCAATATGCCCGACAGACCGTCCCCCTTGAAATCTATAAGCGCGAAACTCACCTCCTGTGGATGAAAATGCAGCGCCATCGATAAAATCCAGGTCGTGAGCGTCTCGCTCTTTCCCCAGCGCGTCGTTCCCGCCACAATGCCGTGCGGCCCCATTCCACTCTCGTGAATGTCGAAATAAAACACATCCCCGTTTTCCTTTATACCTATGGGGGCGGCTATGCTCTCATAAGGTTTGCTGCGCGCCCAAAGCCCGGCCACGTCCAGATCCTCGGCGCGAATTGCTCCGATGCCCTGCAAAAACGTCACCGAATAGGGCATGGAAACCGCCGCGGCGGTGGAGATGAGACGGACCGGCGCCAGTTTCACCGCGAATTCGTTCATCAACTCGCGCGGCGCCCTTTCGCCGACGAACGGGACAGGGCCGGCGCCTCCGGTTTTTATCCTAAGCGAACCTCCGTCCCCGGAGCAGGATATTACCGTCTCGCATTCCGAGGGGAGCAGTTTCAAGTCGCCATACGCGTAAAGAACCGTCATTCCGAGGTTCGGCGATTCGGGAAAGAATTGTTCCCCGCTTTTATCCGTCAGCTCTTTATCGGCCAATAGCAGGAAATAAAACGGGGATTTCGGTTTACCCCGCCGTTCGTCCTCAAAACTTCTGGCGCGCGATTTAAGGGTTTCGGCCAATTCACGCAGCAACATAGAGGCATCCTCCTCTGTGCACGCGATAAAACGCTTTGCGCGCTTCGCGTCCCACACGTGGGGAAGCCAGCGAATCCAATCCCAGGCGTTTCGTTCGCTCTCCGGAAACACGCAGGCGATCTTCACGTCTTCGTACGAATGATGAGCCGCTATGCCGGCGATGATTATATACGCCATGCGCCGTATTTCGTCTCTCGTCCCCGCAAGCCCGTTTATCGTCGACCTCATGAAAGAATGCGTCACGGGGACGCCGGATAAGACTTTATGCCTCTCGTTCAGTTTTTCGGCATCCTTTAAAAGAGGATCTTCCTCCAGGGATAACTGATTCTGCGGGATTTTAATTTTCACATTCGACGGCACGGCGCCTCTTCCGATACGGATTTCCAAAAAATCCTCATCGGAGGGAGAGCGTTCCCAAAGACGGCGCTCGCGCCGCGAGGCTATGGCAAAGCACGCGTAAACGCTTGGGTTCACCGCGTCGGCCGTTTTGATGAAATGCGTCTCCGCCGCTGTTATCGCCGCCTCTTTTTCGGCGATGTATCGAGCGTATTTTTCGGCCGCCAGCGCTTTGGCGCCGCCCCACTTTTTTGTGCCCACTCTGTAATTCACAATTGCGATTATTATGCTGACGCAGGACATCGGCACAATGTAGTAAAGCGTCATGGCGCTTCTGATAAAGTATGCGACCGTGATCATCACGAGTATCATCATGGACGGGGGGAGCAGAACCGATAGCCATGAAACCGACGGACGCGCTCCCGCACTGGGCGGAGGCAGAATATCGACCTCCACGGATTCCGATACCGGCTTCAATCGGGGAGATCGCTGGAAAACCGGATATTGAACATCCTGGGATGAAGATTTGCGCGCCGCAACAATTTGCAGGTTCGGCGAAAATTCCGTCGGCCCCGCCATGTTCTTGAACGATAACGAACGCGCCCTGAAAATCATCCTCCACCCGCCGATGAAAATTTCCGCCCCGTCAGTCATCCGAGCGGATTTCATCACGCGTTTCCTTCCGACAAAAGTCCCATTCCCGCTGTTATTGTCCAAAAGCGTCCAACCGCCCTCCGCGGCGCGAAGTACCGCGTGGCGGGATGAAACATGAGGACCCAAAAGGCGTATATCGTTTTCGCCCGAACGCCCTATGGTGATCTCACTTTCGCCGTCCAGCGAAACGGAGACCTCTTCGTCGTTCCGTTTTTCGTAGACGGCCATCGACAGTTTTTCATCAATAAAAATGACGTCCCACGCCGCGAGCATTCGGTTCGAGGCTCTCCCGTCTTCTACGCCGAACGGCATGGAAGATACCGCATGAAGCCCTGTTTCTTCAGCGGATATGGCGAGCCTCATGGCATCGGGAAACACAAAACCCGACGGCAGCGCACAGCCATCTGCCGAACCTATTGTCAATCCTCCATCGGGGACGTCCATTTCGTGTATTGCGTTATTCGAATACAGCACAAGAAGAAATTCCACTTTATTTCTTCCTTACTTTATTGAGTTTTTCCTTTTCCTTCAATGCCGGCTGGTAATTCGGATTACGAGAGAGCGCGAGATCGAAAAATTCGGCTGCCTTGGCATTGTCCCTCACCTTCAGCGCAGCCATCCCAGCCCAGTATGCCGACAGATAATTACAGTCGTATTGTTCCGCGAGCGTCGTGAACGCCGCCAGCGCGTCCTTGTATTTTCTTTTGTTGTAAAGCTGATACGCGTTTCTTTGCTGAATCCCCAGCATATTTCTCTCGCGCGGGGCGATCGGATACGTGTCGATAAGTTTCGAGTCGGTCGTGTTGTCCGGGTCGACGCCGGCGATGCTTCTTTGAGAATTGTTCCTGATTGGCGCTTTGACGGGCGGAGCCGCCGGCTCCGAAACGCCAGCGTCATTCTCAGGCGGTTGGCTGGTTCCGGCGGTGTCGCGCGGCGGAACAGGCGCGTTTTGCGGCTGGCTCGGGACCGGAGTTGCAATCGGACCGCCGTTTTCTTCAAATATCAATTCAGACGTGTTGGAAACTCTCGGGCGTTCTTTTGGTATTTTCGGGATCAACTCTTTCGCCTTGGCCGACGAGATGGGTTCTATCTTATCGCCCCGGCGCACGTTTTCCTTTTTCCCTCCCTGCGGCGCGACAACCGCTACACTATGGCCGACGTTGATATCCGTCACCTTGATAACGGCAATGGGAATTTTGTCCATTCCGAGAAATGACCCGTCCATATCGTATATGGTTCTGCCGTCCGCATAAACAAGATAAAGCGCGCCTTCTTTGGGCGCGGATACATTGATGGCGAATCCATCGCTTATCTCCGCGACCACGCGGGAAAACTCCCCTCCCAGCGTGTTACGCACGTCATTGCTCAATTTAGTTACGGCATCCGCGATCGCCCTTGCCTGAATGCCTCCGATTTCGGCTTCCATAAAAGTAAAACCGTTCCAGCTTATGCCGGCCGACTGATTTTTAGATGTCCCTTCCGAGCGCAAGGCTATTTTTACCTCCGCAGTGGACACTTCGACGATCCTGATATCCACGACGGCATTCATCTCGCGTTCTCCGATAATAATAACGCCGAACCCAGCACCGCCGACACGTTGATCGACCTGCGTAACGGAACCAAGCAGCATATACTGCAGTCCCCCCACTTTGCCTATCTCGGCGGCGGTCAGCGGATCGACGAGGCCAGACATATCGAATTTAAGTTCTTTGCCGATTTTATCGATAGAATCGCGTTCGTAGACGGTTAGGCTTTTAGCCTGAGTCAGTTCGAAAGAGAAAAGGTCGGATATGATGGCGGCATGTTTGTCCGTTATGCCTTCCGCTTTGCTCCCGAAACGGGCCACTCCTACCCTGATAGTGTCACTCGCCGCACGTGCGCACGATGACAACACGCATATAAACAATATCGCGCAAAACGCTCTTTTGAATGTATTCATCGGAACACTTCGTTATTCCGGCCAGTCATTGTCTATCAGTTTCGCTACATGTTTCGTGACGCAATCTCTCGTCGCCGTGGCTAAAATACCTCCGTAACTGACAGACCCGAAACCCCCGAACCTGGTCAGAATACCGGAGGCTTCGCGTTTGGCGGTTCCCTGTTCGGACGCCGCGTACACGGTTTCTCCCGTTGAACTGTCGATCACGCGCAAATCAATCTTCGCGTAAGCGGTTTTGCCCGCAGCGATTCCACCGGCAATCCACGGAATCACGATCCCCCCGCCGGAAATGTTATAGTAATAACCGGTTATCGAGCCTGTCATCTGATATTTCGCGCCGACAAGCTTTCCTATTTCGGGAGCGGTATCCGTATCCATCAAGCCCGACTGCGCGAGACGCAACTCTTCGGCCACCAGATAAATACTCTCCCGCTCCACAAGCCTGAATACTCCCGTATCGTAAAGTTCCGTCGTCATCATGTCGGTTATGGCCCCAGACGGTGGGTCTAAAGAACCTTCTCCGGTTTTATTTTCAAACGTCTTTACGGCAAGCGTCGGTTTCGCGTCGGCGACGGAGCCGAAAAGAAATACAAACAAGACGATCGATAAACGCAAAATCATTTTTTTCATAAGTTCGATCCCTCCGTGCCCTGCGTCTGGATTTTTATTCGACAAGTTTCCTGGCCGCGAGAAGGGCGGCTGCGTCCACGGATTTTTGAACCGCTTCTTCTGGCGTATATCCCACTTGTTTCGCGGAGAACGTCTCCCCGTATATCTCATTTGAGCCCGATCTTGCCCGCACCGTTATCGAAGCGGTGCCGGTCATAAGCTCGAATTCGTTCATCACCGGCTCTCCCGCTCTGACACGTGCCGTTATCACCACGCTGGCTCCATACTTGGAACCCAGTTTGAGAATCGCCTTTACGTCCCCTTGCAGCGCGAGGCGGGTGACTTGGCTTTTTCTCTCGGCGGCGAGTTTTTTCTCGTCGACGACCTTATAACCGTTCGTCCTCAGTTCCCCGATCAAAATCGACTGGACGGACTCGATATAATGCTCGTCGTCTCCGCCCACAATAATGGCTACCAGCCCCTTTTTCGGTATCGCCGCGCTGGCCTGGGAAACGCAGAGGCAAAGCGTCCCCACGATAAACGTCATGGCGAATAGTTTCCAGTTTCTGAGCGTATATTTCATCCTTTTCACAATTCAGCCTCCTTGTCACAAACCGGCGGATTTGGGTTTTCCGCTCACCACGGCGGGAGTTACCCCGTCTATATTGATTCCGTTCTTCGACAGATACGACGCTATGTCTCTCGCCGTCTTTTCGGAGACAATTTTGACGACGAGCGCGTTGCCCATAAATTCATCGCTCATCGTTCCGGCCTCGCCGATAAATTCTTTGATGAGATTTACAATCGCGTCAGCGTCTCTAAAAGAAGCGACCCCGGATATTTGGACACTGACAAAGCCGCTCTGTTCTATTTGAGGGATTTTGGGGACATCTGCAACCGCGGGCAGCATACTGGCCGTTATGGTCTGTGCCGTGACGCCATTGATGTTTACGCCCTTATCCGCCATGAACGACGCTAAATTTCGGGCCGTCTTCTCCGAAACCACATCTATTTCGAGATTGCCGTTCAGATATTCCCTTTCGTACACTGAGCCTGATTTTCCGATGAACTCTTTCAGCGTTTCCTCTATGGATTCGACGTCGCCGAACGAGATATCCGCGACTTTTATATTGACAGTCCCCCCCGGGATGCCTGTCGCGCCGGAAACAAGGGCGTAGGCTATTTTATGGACGACCGCCGAGGAGGCTTTCGATGCCGCCTCCCTGAAACATCGCGCCGCGCCATCTTCAATTCTCAAAGCCGGTTCTTGGCCTGTGCTCGCCTCTACGGTCTGCGAGGTTATCTGATACGCCGTCTTTGTAAGCACGGCCTTCAACTGTACTGTCCCGCTCATCCCATACATGGTGAGCCCCTCTATTTTGCCGGTGTGGAACGGCGCGCTCATCGCCCTGCCGAGGATTACCACATCGGCTCTCATCGTGCGGGCGGCGTCCATGATTATTGATGGATCATTGTAAGCGTCGGCGGCGTTTACATTCAAAAGGGCGCGCGTCTGATCCGGATCGACTATCAGGTATCCGGCGTGTTCAAAGATGCGAAGAGCCTCAGCCTCCGTTGTCGAAATGAAAGGTATATTATCGCCTATCCGTTCGTCGATCAGCGCCATTATCCTCGGATGCCCGATAGCGTCGAGGACAGCCGGCCCCAAAACACCGTCCAGCGCGGAAACGCTTACCTTGCATATGGCTTCGAGATAAAACGTGCCGTCCTCTTCCCATTCCCTCGCGACATCCATGCTCTTCACAAGCCCTGTGGTCTGTGAAAAAACTTTATCCCTCACGACCGCGTAATTCTCCATCTCGGTGATTCCGGTTACAACCACGCCTAAAGCTTTTTCGAGAGCGTCCCGATAGGCCTCTCTTTTCGCCTCCTCGCGCGCCTCGTTCTTTCTTCCGTCAATGACGGGCGCGTACCCCGTGGCGTCGTCAACTATATATGTTTCTCCCTCTTGTCTCACGCCAGCCAGAATCTTACTCGGCAACGCAACCGCCGCGCAGAGCAGAAGCAGGGAAAAAAAACAAAGCCGTCTAAACGTCATAGCCATCGTGAAACCTCACTTTACGACGATGATTACTTTGCATTCCTTGCGAAAATCATAGGAACTGCCGCGTACTTTCGCCGCCGCCGAGTCTGGGATGACAATCGCGGCATTATCCGAACCGTGGCGTATGGCTTTGGCGACTATCGGATTCGTTGCGACGCGAATCTCGCCCTTTGCGTACTCGATATTGTTATAATAAGAGCCCAGGCCCGATTTGGCCGCGAATACAGGATCCGCGAAGTTTACGCCGTATACCTCGCGCCCCGATTCGTCCACGACGTAAAAAGCGAGAGACGGAACTACCGGAAGATGCCGGGCGTCAATGACAAGGCCGGTATATCTCCCGGCCGTTTTCGGCGAATTTGAAGCCGCCTGTTTCGGTTCAGGACTTTTTGCCTTTATTTCGGGAGTCGCGATAACCAAAAGTTCTGGCAGTCTCACTCTGCCGATGACTGAATAGGATTCTCCGTCCCATTCCCCCTCCAGAAGTTCGATATTTTTTATCATCCCGTTTATATCAGACCTCACGCGGTCGCTCGTCATGAAATCGCTCATCGATGTTCTGGCGTCGACTTGGACTCCGACGATAAATTCCAAAAGATTCCGCTGTAAATCGACGATGGCGCCGCGACGAGCCAGCGCTTTCGCCCGGCCCCCCGTGACGCCTTTGGGCGCCGCCGCCATGCCGTTCGCTTCGATGCAGTTTTTAGTCCAATCAATCAAGCCGTACTCTTTTTGGACCACGACCGACCCCGCGGGATTGGAATCGCTATCGGCGGAATATCCTCGCGAGGTGAAAAACAAAATCAGCGATAAAATAAGAATGGAAAATTTGATCTTCATCGGAAAGACCTCCTCATTTTAAGTAAAATTGACGGCCCAATATTTCACCGAGAAAATAAAGTTAGAGACAACAATAACTTTCCGCCACTTAAGCACCTGTTGTAATAACAGGTGTCATTCGCGGGAAACGAAATAATCTTTACCGGAGCAGTATCCATGCGCACGCAGCCCTATTTTGTCCAGCGTATGCAATGTCACCGTTTTTCGTGATTTACGATTCAAAAAACTATGCTGACAAATTTTCCAAAAGATGCTATATTATTTTTAAAGTTTGTGAAGCGAACGCAACAGAGGATTTAAAAATATCGTAGCGCGTAAGTGTTTTGTTTGAGAGCAAAACACCTGTTATTACAACAGGTGTGCTGTTAGTATAGACAAGATAAAATGGGTTTTTTGTAGGATCTTCATTTACTCTAACCTCGTGTGCTGTTAGTATAGACAAGATAAAATCCAAGCCAGGAGATCGGATTTAATTTCCCCAAAAAACCTGGGACGAGAAACATCCCTCCGTCAATACAAACGTGTTATCTCCGAACATAACGGCAGACTACATGTTAAAGCGGCGTGTCAATCAAGCCAAGTAAAACAGCAGTCATTCATACTCGTCATTATCGTCCGGTTCTTGCTTGGTTCGCTCTGCATTTTCTCTTTCTTGTCTTTGTTTTTCGATAGCGGCTTCCCTTTCCGCCCTTTTTCTTTCAATCTCTGTTTGTCTGTCTCTTTCTATTTCTTCGCGACTCGCATTTTCTGTTTTTTTATGAGGATTTATGTCCGGCGATTGCGATTTCGCCGAATCTTCTTTTTGGGAAGCGGCTTGGTTCGTTACGTTGATAAAACTGTCCGGCTTTACGACGTTATCGGAAGAAGCGACAACCGGCGTTTCGATATCCGGCCGCGCGTCGTTTTTTTCAGGGGGCGGGGCGGGTAAATCATTCACAGGCAACGTAACATGAGAGGTTATTTCAGATTTCTCCTCTGAAGGTTCAACCAATTCGCGCGATTCTCGTTGATTACGCCTCGCGTTTTCTCTCTCCAGCCTTTGTTTTTCTATTGCCGCGCTTCTCTCTGCCCTCATCGCCTCGAGTTCTTTTTGTCTCTCTTTCTCCGGTTTTTCGCGCTCGGAAATTTCCGTTTTCTCTTTATTTGAGTTTGTGTCCGGCGATTGTGGTTTTACGGCATTTCCTTTTGCCGTATCGGCTTGGTTCGTTACATTGATAAGAGCGTCCCGCTTTACGATGTTATCGGAAGAAGCGACAGCCGGCGTTTCGATATCCGGCCGCACGTCGTTTTTTTCAGGAAGCGAGGAGGGTAAATCATTCGCAGGCAACGTAACATGAGAGGTTATTTCAGATTTCTCCTCGGAAGGTTTAATTGGTTCACGCAATTCTCTCCAAATACGCCTCGCGTTTTCTCTCTCCAGCCTTTGTCTTTCTATTGCCGCATTTCTCTCTGCCCTCATCGCATCAAGTTCTCTTTGTCTCTCTTGCTCTGATTTTTCGCGCACGGAAATTTCCGTTTTCTCTTTATTTGAGTTTGTGTCCGGCGATTGTGGTTGTATGGCATTTCCTTTTGCCGTATCGGCTTGGTTCGTTACATTGATAAGAGCGTCCGGTTTTACGATGTTATCGGAAGAAGCGACAGCCGGCGTTTCGATATCCGGCCGCGCGTCGTTTTTTTCAGGGAGCGATGCGGGTAAATCATTCGCAGGCGGTGTAACATGAGAGGTTATTTCAGATTTCTCCTCTGAAGGTTCAATTGGTTCGCGCGATTCTCTCCAAATACGCCTCGCGTTTTCTCTCTCCAGCCTTTGTCTTTCTATTGCCGCATTTCTCTCTGCCCTCATCGCGTCAAGTTCTCTTTGTCTCTCTTGCTCTATCCTTTCGCGCTCGGAAATTTCTGTTTTCTCTTTATTTTGGTTTGCGTCCGGTGATTCAGGAACGCCCGGTAAAATGCGGGATACGCCTACGCCTCGTTTGTGCCTGTCATTTTCTCTTTCGCGTCTTTGATTTTCTATCGAATTTTCCCTTTCTGCCCTTCTCCGCTCTAATTCCGCCTCTCGTTCCAGTTCATTTTTTTTACGTCTCGCATGTTCCATTTCTTCGGATTTTATTATTTCCAGGCGTTGTCTCTCTATCGCTTCTTCCCGTTCTTTTCGCGCTGCGTCCAGCAATTGCCGTCTGTAGCTGTCTTCTTTTTCCGGAAGCGATTTCAATTCGACATAAGGCGCTGCGGCAGGGATGTTTCCCCTTGTATTTTCAGCGGCGGTTTTGACGCCATCGTCAATACCGCTGTAAAACCCTATGTCATCCGACGCCGGCGCGCTTAACTCCCCTTTCAACATTGCCAAATCAGTATCTCCGCTCCGCGTAACGACGATTTCAATCTCTGGCGTTCGTTCAGGCGGCACTTCAGACGAAATTACGCCCTCAAAAACAGCCGTTTTTTTCGATACATTAACTTCATCGGTCCGCTGAAAATACCGATACGCTAAAAGGCCGCCCACACAAAGACAGCCGGCAAGCAAAAAGGCCGCTATATATATACAAGTGCGGCGGTTGGAATTCCCACGTCGTCCAAAAGAAGAATCAGGCTTATCAGAATCCGGTTCGCGCGTATCCATGCTGTATGCCGTCAATCCCTTCTACACCCTAAAATTCCGGCGTTTATATCTATACTAAACTAATAATATTTATATTACTACCAATGTCAACAGGTTAAACCTAACTCAAATTACCGCAGAGGGAAAAAGAATAGTACCCCTCTGGGCTGTTGAAGAAACAGGGTTTAAGCTATGTTTGCAAGAACAAAAGCTTTCACCAGAGGTTCGGAGCGAACGCGACATATTGGAACATAGCGGTAATTGAGATATCACCCAAATCCACAGGTTGATGAGTTGAAATCCTTGTGGATATC